>NZ_DAIOEU010000052.1:0-35196 GCF_036746095.1 Dyella sp. | reverse complement strand
TCAAACTGGTCCAGCCACCCCGGCAATGCCGGGGGTTTCTTGTTTCACAATGACGAGGACTGGTTTCCCGTGAGGGAAAAGTCGGACGAAGTGTGTTCGAGAAAGCAACCTGAGTTTGTTCACGCAACAACGGCGCGATGCATCGCCTTCCTGCACTGATGCGCTGACGGACCAGCGGCGGCGATACACCGCAACGAATCCAAGATGCAAAACCTGGAGGGGATCATGAAGACACGCTTGCGGCGGGCCATTGCCCGTGGATTGATTTGCAGCACACTGGCCGCGCTTTCGCTATCGCCTGTCGCGGCGTTCGCGCAAAACGCACCGTCCTACACCTGGAACAATGTGCGCATCGTCGCCGGAGGTTATGTCGACGGCATCATCGCGCATCCGAAGCAGCAAGGGTTGTTCTACGCACGCACCGATGTGGGCGGCGCGTATCGCTACAACGCCACCACCGCACAGTGGGTGCCGTTGAACGACTGGACGCCGCCGGCCGATTCGCAATGGACGGGCATCGAAAGCATGGCTATCGATCCGAACAACACCAACATGCTTTACCTGGTTGGCGGCCTTTACACGCAATCGTGGGGCAGCAATGGCGCGATACTGGTGTCGTCCGACCAGGGCGCGCATTTCACCGCGCATCCGCTCAACTTCAAAGTTGGCGGCAACATGGACGGACGCAACGTGGGCGAGCGCTTGCAGGTCGATCCCAACAAGGGCTCGATCCTGTTCTACGGCACGCGCAACGATGCCGATCAAGCGAGCAGCAACGGCCTGTGGACCAGCACCGACAGCGGCAGCACCTGGAGTCGCGTGAGCAGCTTCACGGCGCTATCCAGCGACGGCAGCGGCGCGGGCGTGGCGTTCATCGCGTTCTATCAACCATCGGGCAGCGCGGGCTCGCCGACCAAGACCATCTTTGCCGGCGTGTCCACCAGCACGGCGGCATCGTCGCTGTACAAGAGCACGGATGGCGGCGCGACCTGGGCGCCTGTCTCCGGCGGCCCGGCCGCAGGCATGATGCCGCAGCGCGGCCTGATCGGACCGGACGGCAATCTCTACATCACTTATGGCAATGCCATCGGCCCCAATGGCATGACTGCCGGCCAGGTGTGGAAATACAGCATCGGCTTGAACAGCTGGCAGAACATCACGCCGACCGATCCCTACAACTATCCGTCCGGTTACAGCGGCCTGGCGCTGGATCCGCAAAAACCAGGCACGCTGGTGGTGATGACGATGGACCACTGGTGGCCCACCGACACCATGTATCGCAGCACCAACGGCGGCTCGACCTGGACCGACGTGGGCGCGAATGCGGTGCGCGATTCGAGCGTGTCGCCGTGGATCGTGCAACCAGGGCAGACGCAAGCGGGCTTTGGCAATTGGGGCGAGGTGGCGATCGATCCCTTCAATTCGGCGCACGCCATGTACGGACAGGGCGGCGGCATCTGGGCGACTTCCGACCTCACCTCCGCCGATGCCGGGCAAGCCACGCACTGGAGCGTGGGCGCGAGCGGCATCGAGGAAACGGCAGTGATCGCGTTACTGTCGCCTACCGCCGGGCCGCCCCTGATCAGCGGGCTCGGCGACGTTTGCGGTTTCGTGCACACCAGCCTGACGACGGCGCCGCAATCGCAACCCAACAACCCCACTTGCGGGGACAGCATCGGCACCGGGCTGGATTTTGCCAAGAGCTCCCCGTTGACGATCGTGCGCATTCTTCAGCACGGCAACAGCACGCTCACCTCATACGGCTCCATCTCGTATGACGGCGGGTCCACCTGGACGGGCTTCCCCAACCAGGCCGGCTCCACCAACGGTGGCGGCACGGTGGCGGTTTCCGCCGACGGCGGAACCATCGTGTGGGCACCATCGGATGTGGCGCCGGTGGCATCGACCGACCATGGCAGCACGTGGAAAACGCTGACCTATCCTTCGGGCAGCGGCTCGGCCAACCTGCCGACCGGTGCGCAGGTGTTGTCGGATGGCTACAACGGCAATCTGTTCTACGCGTGGAACCAAGCCACCGGCACCTTCTTCAGCAGTTCGGACAAAGGCGTGACGTGGTATGCATCGACAACTTCCGGCCTGCCGGTGCTGCCCTCGTGGCAGAGCAGTCAGGCATCCACGGTAACCGGCGTGCAAGGCGACATCTGGCTGGCGACGCCGAACGGCCTGTACCGCAGCACGAGTTCCGGCTGGAGCTGGAGCCAGGTCGACGCATCCACGGTAAGCGCCGCGACATCGATCGGCTTCGGCAAAGCAGCACCCGGCAAGTACTACCCGACCGTCTATCTGGCCGGCACGGTGAACGGCGTCGCCGGCCTGTTCCGTTCCACCGATGTCGGTGCAACGTGGGTGCAGATCAACGACGCGCAGCATCAGTGGGGCGGCGTAACGCACGTGATCGGCGATCCGCGCACGTTCGGCACCGTGTATCTCGGAACGAGCGCCGCGCGTGGCGTGATCTACGGAATGTCGTCCAATTGATGGAGACCGACCGATCCTTCCTCGCTTGCGGGGGAGGATCGACGTGCGGAATCCAAAAATGGTTCGCCGGGGCGACGGACCAGGGGACCAAGCATTTTCACAGCAACCGCGCTTCGTCGCGCGGCCAGCGAAAATTAGATCGATCACATCATGCACGCCGGCCAGCGGCATTCATGATTTTTGCGAAGACGCATTACGAATTTGACCATCAAGCAGCATGGCACGCGCAACATTGCCTAAGCTTGCGACGACCCATCACGCGGAAAAACCATGCCACTTTCTCGCCGATCGTTTCTCGCCGGAATGGCGCTTGGGGTTTCCTCGCCGTATTGGATGCCACGCACGCTTCGCGCGGCGTCGAGCGTCGGCGGAGTATTCCAGCCGACCTGGAATTCACTGCAAGCCTACGTTGCACCCGCCTGGTTCCGCGATGCCAAGTTCGGCATCTGGGCGCACTGGACGGCGCAATGCGTGCCCGAGCAGGGCGACTGGTATGCGCGCAACATGTATTTGCAGGGCGAGCCGCAATACGAATATCACTGCCGCACATATGGCCATCCATCCAAATTCGGCTTCATGGAAATCGATCATCTGTGGAAAGCCGAGCACTGGGATCCCGATGCGCTGATGCGCTTGTATAAAGCGGCCGGCGCGAAGTATTTCGTGTCGCTGGCCAACCATCACGACAACTTCGACAACTACGATTCCACGTACCACGCCTGGAATTCACTGAAGGTCGGGCCGCACAAGGACATCGTTGGCGGCTGGGCCAAGGCGGCGCGCGAGCATGGCTTGAAGTTCGGCGTCAGCAATCACTCCGCGCATGCATGGCACTGGTTCCAGCCCGCCTATGGCTATGACGGCGAAGGCCCGCTGGCCGGTGTCCGGTATGACGCGGCAAGGCTCACCAAGGCGGACGGACGCGGCAAATGGTGGGATGGACTGGACCCGCAGGAGCTGTATACCGGCCCCAACATCGTGCTGCCGGACGGCATCCACGGCGCGGCGGCCGTCAAGCGCTGGCATGATGAACATGATGGCCGCTGGGACGAAAACCCGCCGCCGCACAATCCGCAATTCGTGCACCGCTGGTTTCTGCGCTGCAAGGATCTGCTGGATAAATATCGTCCGGACCTCCTGTATTTCGACGACACCGGACTGCCGCTTGGCCAGGCCGGACTCGACATCGCCGCCTATTACTACAACGCCAACCGCCAATGGCATGGCGGGCAACTGGAAGCGGTGCTCAACTGCAAGCACCTGACACCGGCACAACGCCATACGATGGTGGAAGACATCGAACGCGGCGTCAACGAAGCGATCGCCGCCCTGCCCTGGCAGACGGATACCTGCATCGGCGACTGGCATTATTCGCGCGCGCGATTTGAAAACCATAGTTACAAAAGCGCCGCCACCGTCATCAGGCGACTGTGCGACATCGTCTCCAAGAACGGCAATTTGCTGCTCAACATTCCGCTGCGCGGCGACGGCACCATTGATTCGGATGAGCGCCAGGTGCTTGAACAGCTGGCGGCATGGATGGCCATCAACAGCGAAGCGATTTTCGGCACGCGCCCTTGGCGAGTGTTCGGAGAAGGCCCGACCAAGGTCGCCGCCGGCATGTTCCAGGAGGACAAGACGCAAGCCTTCACCGCGCAGGACATACGCTTTACCGCCAAGGGCGAGACACTGTTCGCGATCGCATTGGGCCACCCTGCCGCATCGCGCTTGACGGTGAAGTCACTGGCCTCGAACGTGGCCGGCAGCGTGGAGCGCGTGGAAATGCTGGGCTCGGCCGAGCCGCTGCGATTCAAGCGCGATGCACAAGGGTTGACGTTGGAGTTGCCGGGCAACGTGCCGGGAGAACATGCCGTCGCCTTCAAGATCATGGGGCGCGGCTTGACTGAGGCCGCATAGCTGGCAACCCTGCGGCCGTCCTTCCCGCGAAAGCGGCATGACGGCCGCGGAGGTGGGATCAATACGTTTGGCATGGCTCGAGAAAGAGAATGAACCGCATGACACATTGGCTAAGAAGTGCGCTGCTGTTACCCGTCCTGTTCGCCGCGATGGCAACCGGCGCACAGGAAGTCGCACCTACACCCCCCATGGGCTGGAACAGCTGGGATTCCTACGGCCTCACCATCGACGAAGCCGACTTCAAGGCCAATACGACGCAACTCGCCAAACTGCACGCTTACGGCTGGACCTACGCCGTGATCGATGAAGGCTGGTACATGGGCAACCCGTTCGGCGACAAGCTGCAGCATCGCGACTACGCGCTGGATGCGCACGGGTTGCTGATTCCTGCGCTCAAGCGCTTCCCCTCCTCCGCCGATGGACAAGGCTTCAAGCCGATCGCCGACTGGGTGCATGCGCAAGGGTTGAAGTTCGGCATCCATATCGTGCGCGGCATTCCCAAGCAGGCGGTCGACGCGAACCTGCCGATTGCCGGTTCCAACTTCCACGCGCAGGACGCCGCCGACATCGCCGAAACATGTCCGTGGGACGACGGCGACTATGGCATTCGCGACAACGCGGCAGGCCAGGCCTACTACGATTCGATGCTGGCGTTGTACGCGCGTTGGGGCGTGGATTTCCTCAAGGTCGATTGCATTGCCGATCACCCTTACCGCATCAGCGAGATTCGCCAGATCGCGGCGGCGATCAAGAAAACCGGCCGGCCGATCGTACTCAGCCTGTCACCCGGCCCGACGCAGCTTTCGCACGCCGCGGAGATTCGCCAGTACGGCCAGATGTGGCGCATTTCCAACGATGTGTGGGATGGCTGGACATTCGTGCACGAGCATCCCAATGACGATTTCCCGATGGGCATCCGCAATATTTTCGATCGCCTGCCGCCATGGGCGGGACAAGCCCGCGACGGCCGCTGGCCCGATGCCGACATGTTGCCGTTCGGTGTGCTCGCTCCGCATCCGGGCTGGGGCGACGCTCGTCACTCCCGCCTGACGCTGGATGAAGAACGCACCCAGCTGAGCCTGCTCGCCATCGCGCGTTCGCCGCTGATTCTCGGCGCCAATCTCACCAAGCTGGACGATGCCACGCGGGCGTTGCTGACCAACCAGGACGTTATCGCGGTCGATCAACATAGCCATGGCAATCGTCCGGTCGAACACCTGCCCGCCGGCTTCGAAAACGTGCGTGTATGGATCGCTTCAGGCAAGGCTGGCGAACGGTATGTGGCCGTGTTCAACCTGGACGACAAGCCGGCCTCGTTGCAAGCGAGCTGGCAGCAGCTTGGACTGGCTTCGGGCAAGCATGCCGCCCGCGAGCTGTGGAGCGGCCATCGCCTGGATGCAGCCGATCGCCTGCAGATCCAATTGCCGGCGCATGGGTGCGTGCTTTATTCCGTCAAATGACACCCGTCATGCAGCTTTGGGGGGAGGCATTGCCGAACCCCAACACGACACGCAGGCACCAGGGACGTTAGTATGCTGTAACCATCGCCCGGCGAAACACGAAGGCCATTTAAGGCACCACTGATTGATCAGTGGTGCCTTAATGGCTTTCATTCCAGAATGGGCCTTCGTCTATGAATCGTCGACACTTTCTGCAAGTGGTCGGAAGCGTGGCCGTCGCCACCCAATTGCCCTGGCAGGCATTCGCACAAACGTACGACGATCCCGAAGCGGTTTACGACAGGGTGCGGAAATCACCCGATCTGCGGCTTTCGCTGTACGGCGGGAGTATTGCCATTGCCCTGGACGGTGATTTTCAGGCGCTGGACAAAGACCGTGTCGAAACATGGCTACGCCGCGGCGCGTCGGCCATCGCCGCCTACTTCGGCCGCTTTCCCGTCGACCAATGGAGCTTGCTCGTCACGGCGAAAGACGGCAGCCGTATTGGTCCTGCCACCACCTGGGGCTATCCGGGTTCGGTCACGCACCTCACCGTCGGTCGCAACGTCACCGATGACGCCCTGCGCGACGACTGGGTGATGGTGCACGAAATGACTCATCTGGCGCTGCCGCGCGTGCCGATGCGCAGCGAATGGTTTATGGAAGGCAGCGCCACCTACGTCGAACCGGTTGCGCGTGCGCAACGGGGGCAGATCCCGCCGCGGGAAGTGTGGCGATGGGCAGTGGACGATATGCCCAAAGGCCAACCCCGGCGCGGCGACGAAGGGCTCGATCACACGCATACCTGGGGCAGAACGTATTGGGGCGGCGCCATGTACTGGCTGCTCGCCGAAATAGCCATCTACAAGCACAGCAACGGCAAGTATCGCTTGCAGGACGCGCTGCGCGCCATCAATCGAGCCAGCGGCGGCAACAAGGTTTTATGGAGCGTGGCGCAGGTGGCCCAGGCAGGCGATGCCGCCGTCAAGGGCGATGCGCTTGCTTCGCTCTATGGCGAACTGAAGGATCGGCCCGTCACGATCGATCTTGATGGCATGCTCGGGCAGTTGGGCGTGTCTGAACAGGATGGCGTGATCCGCTTTGATGACCGCGCGCCGTTGGCAGCGCTTCGCCGGTCCATTACGACGCTGTAGGCCGAGGTGAGGCGCGCCATCGCAACCGGGCATTGCTTGGGCATCTGTTTCGCTTACCAGCGTGTCACGCCGGCCACGGCGGCCATGACGCAAGGACGTAACCCAACGACACCTGCAAGCGAACCGCTCATGTACCTCACTCGCACACATCACATCCACCGAGTCGACGGTACCGCGGCATGTTCTGGCGAGCCCCGGAACCCGCGTCTTGATGGTTGCGCCGACGCAAGCAGTCTGCCTCCCCCACCGATACGTCGGCGCGACCATCTTTTTTTCGGATGAAGCAAACCGCCCTTCAATGTCCCCGGTCGTCGGACCGCAGCTTCAGCACCGCCATTTTCTCCGCGTCTTCCCTGCCCTGGCGCAACAGATGCCCCCACATCACCACGTGGCCGAAGACGATGATCTTTTTCCCCGGCGATAAACGCATGACCTGCCGGTTCGCCAGGTTCAGCATCAGGCGATAGCGGTGGAAACGAGGATCGCCGCGCGGCTCGTCCGGAAAATCCTTCAGCAGGATGTGCGGCTGGTCATCCACCAGCACCAAGGCCGGTTCCTGGTAATAGTCGATGGCCACGCCGGCCTCGAAAGTGATTTGCTCCGCAGCCCCTTCGATATGAAACCGCGGCTCCAGCTTGTCCAGCGGAATCAGCAGGCTGCTGGCGATGTCCTTTCGATGCTCGACCCGCTCGCCCGAAAAGCAGACGTAAGTGGAACTCAATCCGTCGTGCTGCTCGGCCACGTTCAAGGCAACCAGCACGATGTCCCCGCCCTGCCGGTAATACGTGCCAGGCAGCGCCTTGTCCGGCATGCATGCGTTGCTCAGCTCGCCGATGGAAACCGGGTTGAACTTCATGGCCATGAATCAGCACCCCGATGCTCACGCGTGGCGCCAGCATAGTGCGATGGAAGGCCAGTGCAAGGCAGTCAGTCGCGCACCATGCCAATCGTCCGCAGCCATGTATCAACCAGCTTGGGCCATTCGGTAATCGGAAGCTGCGTGGGACGCAAGCCGAACGCATGGCCGCCTTGGGCGTATAGATGCATTTCCACCGGCACGTCGGCGTTTTTCAGCGCGGCGTAATAAACCAGCGCCTGCTCCACGCCATCCACGTGGTCGTCTTCGGCCTGTACCAAAAAGGTGGGCGGCGTGTCATGCGTGACAGGGACGTTAGGGTTGAAGCCATGCGGCGTCGTCAGGTGCCCCGGATAGACGGCGATGGCAAAATCCGGACGGCTGCTTTCTTTATCGGCATCGTCGATCGGCGCATACAGGCGGCGCTTGAAGTTGGTGCTGACTTCGGCCACCAGGTAACCGCCGGCCGAAAATCCCAGCACACCCAGCTTGTGCGGATCGATGCCCCACGCCGCGGCGTGAAAGCGCGCCAGCTTCATCGCACGCTGCGCGTCTTCCAGCGCCTGCACCGATGTCTCGTTGTTGTGCGGACGGCAATCGCAGTGCCAGTTATAGGGCTCGCTCGGCACGCGGTATTTCAACAGCACGCAGGTGATGCCCCGGGAGGTGAGCCAGTCGCAGACTTCCGTTCCTTCGAAGTCGATCGCCAGCATCTGGAAGCCACCGCCCGGAAACACCACGACCGCCGCGCCGGTGTTCTTTCCCTTTGGCGCATAGACCGTCATCGTCGGCCGCGACACATTGCTGACGGCAATCACCGGCTTGCCGGCGAGCAGCGATTTGCTCGTCTGGGCGTATTCGGGCCCCGGCATGGGCTTGGCATCCGGCGGGGTGCCGGGCCACAAGGGTATCTGCGCGTGTCCGGCAGCTGGTTGCCAAACCGCGGCGTTGACTTGCGTGCCTGCGCCTGCAAGCAGCAGGCATACGATCATGATCCATGACTTCACAATGCTTCTCCACGTTGGCGCTCGGTCGAACTTGGGCAGTTGGCAGGCAATCGGCCTGCGTATCCTGCCCGCCGCGCCGGGCCAGCAGCGGCCGCTACGGTGGATTTTTTATTGCAATGCCGTCGTGCGCGTAATGAGGCGGCAACCATGCCGTCCGCAATCAGTCGATCACAGGCCACTCGTAGCGGGCGATGGTTCTTCTGGCCGGCATCGGTGTCGCAGCATGCTGTTTACGCGCATGTTTAATCGCGTGCATGGCTGCATCGGCCTTGTTCAGAAGTGCCTGGGCATTGGCGCAACCTGGCTCGGCGACAGCAACCCCCACGCTTGCACCCTCATAATCGATCAGCGCCGCATCCAACTTGAAGCGTCCCCGCACGGCGCCCTCCAGCCGCTGCGCCAGCGCGGCGGCGGCCTGGTTCGCACTTGCACGCTGCTGCCTGGCCAGTATCACGAATTCATCGCTACCGACCCGCGCCGCCATATCACCGGCGCGCAGCATCCGCCGCAGGCGCTTGGCCACCGTCTGCAGAAACTGATCGCCCACCTCGTGACCGTACCGATCGTTGATCGGCTTGAAGTCATCCAGGTCGATAAAGGCCACGATCAAGGCCTCGCCTTCCGGATGGGAGGCAAGACGCCGCTGCATCTCGTCCAACAGGGCGCGTCGGTTGGGCAGCTGCGTTACGGCGTCGGTCAACGCCATCGCGGCCAGGGTGCTGTTGGCTTGTTGCAGCGCTGCGACCAACCGCTCCCGATCGACCTGCTGCCCGATCAATTGCGCGAACAGCGCCAGCGCATGCGTGGCCAGATCGGAAAGCGGCCTGCGCTCATTGCTGGCCGCGCACAAGGTACCGAAAAGCTCGCCGCCCTTTTCGCGTACCGGGGCGTTCGCATAGGTGACGACGCCCAGTGAACGGGCGATCTCGCACTCACCCCAATAGTTCGCAATGTCATCGGCATAGAACCGCCGCTGGTCCAACGCACGCTTGCTGAGCGTGTCCGCCCACGGCGTCGACAAACCTTCCGGAATCGTGAGCCGATGGGTGTTGCGGGCATACAAGACATGCAGGACGCCCGCCGGTTCGTCCAGGCGGGTCAGATACGTCGACTCCATCCCCGTAACGGTCTGCAGTAATTCCAGCAGCGGCCGGGCCATCGCCTCCAGCGTATGCGCATGGGCGATGGTGGCGGCCAAGGCACCAAGGAGGTTGGATGGAAGTGGCGGGCGGGTGACTTGGCTCATATGTCAGGAATATCGGCTGGGGGGCGCGGTTCTGAAGTTGTCTGATGGCATCGCGCGGACAACAGGCGCATGGCGGGCTTATTGGTGTGGACCATTGGGATTGGTCTCCCACCCGACCGCGTGGTCAGTTTTCGCCTCATCCTTGCCTTAAAACCTGCACAACAACGGCGTGTGTCAATGATCACCAAACGCAGGATTGCGCGAAGCAATCAACCGTCCGCGAGAATGCCGCTCAAATAAGCTTCAAGCCGCTCCCCCTGCCCCATCTCCAACGCCTCCCGCGGCGTAAGCCCCTCCAGCGCCACCAACGCGTCGTTGTGCCACCAATCCAGGATGCATGTCGCGTCAGGTTCAATACGGCAGGCCAAGGCCAAAATGCGCCGGCAACGCTCTTTGATATCTTCGCCGGCAATCGAACCCAAGCCATCCACCGCCAGCAGATAGGCCGGTAATGCAAGCAACCAGGCCTCCAGATCATGATCGTTGGCAGCCATCATCGATTGAGGTTCCTTACATCGGGTTATGTTCGTCAACGCATAGGAAGGACCGGCAATGCCCAAGGAAAGTTCTTTCACGTGCAAGCGAAAGCGGCATGGGCGCGATATCGCGCGAAAAGGCAGGATTTTCATCCATACTGGCATCAGGCCAATTCTTACCGTGACCCTTTCTTTCGTCTATGTTGGCCAACGGCGAAACAGTTGTGAGTCATAGGAACAAATGAATAACGCCCACAATGACGCCATCGACCTGCTGAAGGTCTTGAAGGTATTTACGCTTGTGTACGAGCTCGGCAATTTCTCCGCTGCCGCGCGTGTGCTGAGCATTACTCCCGGCGCGGTGAGCAAGCAAATCGGTTCGCTCGAAGACACGCTTGGCTGCCGCCTGTTCCAACGCACCACGCGCCATTTGTCGATCACCGAGGAAGGGCATCGCTTATACGCGTTGATCCAACAACCCGCACAACAGATCGAAGACGCCATTGCCACGCTCTCGTCCGACGAAGGACGGCCCAAGGGAACCGTCAAGATTTCGCTGCCGATTGCCTTCAGCCGCACCGTGATACTTCCTTCACTGGTCCGCTTCCGCGAGCGTTACCCTGAAATCACGCTCGACCTGCATTTCGAGAACCGGCACGTCGACCTTATTTCCGAAGGCTTCGATTGCGCGATCGGCCAACAGCATGAAACGGAATCGAGCATCATCGCGCGACACCTCGCGCCGCTGACGCTCATCCTGTGCGCATCGCCCGCTTACCTAAAACACCATGGCAAAGTGACATCCCTCGAGCACTTGGAACATCATCAATTGATCGTGTTCCGTTCGCCCACCACCGGCAGAGTCGAAACCTGGAAACTGCGCGAGCAAGGCAAAGAGCACGTCATTCAACCGCGTTCGCGATTGGTCGTCACGGATACCGAAGCCCAAGCCGAACTCGCCAGCACCGGCTGCGGCATTACCTTGATCGGCGCGCATCACGCTTATCCGCTGATCGCTTCCGGCAAATTGAAGCAGGTGCTTGCGCATCTATCGGCGCGGCGCAGCGACATTTGCATCTATTACCCCGCAAGGAAGAACCTGCCCCGCCGCGTCTCGGCGTTTGTTGAATTCGTGATCGACGAAGTCCGCAAGAATGACATCGTGCGGCATGTGAAAGGGCTGACGCCGAATCCCTAGGCTCATTGCGCGCCATCGCAAAAAAAATAGCGGATGGCCAGGCGGATGGCCGTTTGCCGCGGGTCCGGGTGCGCCCATCCCGCCTGTATCGCCCACGGCCGGGCAATCCGGCCGGCGATTGTCCCGGAACCTTCATATCCAAGTAGTTCAATACCCGCGGTGCCCTAGGCCGCGGCCTTCGGCATGGAAGCAAGGGGGAGTCCGCAGAAGTTGGTCTGATATCAGCCCTGTGTCGTTGTACCTATATCAGGAGTCTTTACATGTTCAGTCTTCGCACGTTACGCAAGGCATGGCTGCCGGCAGCGATCGCCACCATGGGCATCGCGTTTGCCGCCTATGCCCAGGTGGATTCATCGTCGAACCAGCAGGCTTACCCGCAGCACTTCCCACGGCCCGGCTCCTGGCGCTCGCCGCAGGATGCGCTGCCCACCGCAACGCCGATCAAGCACCTGGTAGTGATCTTTGGCGAGAACCGTTCGTTCGACCATTACTTCGGCACCTATCCGGTGGCCACCAACCCGCCGGGCGAACCGCAGTTCAAGGCCAAGCCCTGGACGCCCCCGGTCGACGGACTGACCCACGACCTGCTGACGCAGAACCCCAACGCGCTCAACCCGGGCAATGGCGCCAATGCGGTCAATCCGTTCCGCCTCGATCGCACCCAGGCCAACACCGAAGGCCAGAATCACAGCTACACACCCGAACAACTGGCCTACGACAACGGCAAGGCCGATCTCTTTCCCAAGTACACCGGCAACAACACCGTCAGCAGCACCGGCACGTTCGGCACGCATGGCCTGGTGATGGGCTACTTCGACGGCAACACGGTGACGGCGCTGTGGAATTACGCGCAGCACTTCGCCATGGACGACAATGCGTACACCGATACGTTCGGCCCCTCAACGCCAGGCGCGATCGCCGTGGTGTCCGGCACCAACAACGGCGCCAAGGTGGTGCTGGGTTCAGCCTCGACCGTTCCCGATGGCCAGGGCGGCCTGAGCCTGATTGGCGACACGGATCCGGCGTATGACATGTGCTCCTCGACGTCCAGCACGGTCATGATGACCTCCAAGAACATCGGCGACCTGCTCAACGCCCGCCACATCACCTGGGGTGGCTTCATGGGCGGCTTCGACCTCGGCGCCACCAACGCCAACGGCACCACCGGCTGCGCGCGCAGCACCTACTCGGCCGTGCTTGGCGGCGCCAAGACCGACTACATACCGCATCACAACTGGTTCCAGTATTACGCCAGCACCGCCAACCCGACGCACGCACGCCCCACCTCGGTCAACCAGATCGGCTACACCGACGACAAGGACAGCGGCGCCACGCCGGTGCATCACGAGTACGACGTGAACGACTTCTACAAGGCCGTGGAAGCGGGCAATTTCCCATCGGTGAGCTACATCAAGGCACCGGCCGTCGGCGATGCGCATCCGGGCAATTCGGATCCGCTCGACGAACAGACCTTCGTGGTGAAGCTGCTGAACTTCCTGCAGACGCAGCCTGATTGGCAGAGCACCGCCGTCATCATCACCTACGACGACTCCGACGGCTGGTACGACCATCGCTACGCTTCGCCAACCACCTCGTCCTTCGACAGCACCACGCCGGAAGGTTCGGTGGTCGGCGCCGACCAGCTCAACGGCCCCGGCATCTGCAACGCACCTGGCGCCAAGCAAGGCGTGGGCGTGAACGGCGGCAAGGTCAATGGCCGTTGCGGTCCGGGGACGCGCATTCCGTTCCTGGTGATTTCGCCGTACGCACGCGAGAACTACGTCTCCGACGTGCGCATCACGCAGGCGTCGGTGGTGCGCTTCATCGAAGACAACTGGCTGCGTGGCGAACGCATCGGCCAAGGTTCCAACGATGCCAGCACCGGCAGCATCATGAGCCTGTTCGACTTCAACCGTCGCATCCATGAAGGCAATGCGCGCCGGTTGTTCCTTGATCCGGACCAGGGCACGGTGCTGCATAAGCCATGGCGGTCTTGAAGCCATGAACCACTCCCTCCCCTACGACAACAGGGGAGGGTTGGGCTCAATGCTCCGAACTTAAGGATGCTTCAGCCTGCGAAGATCTATCACTCGTCATTCCCGCGAAAGCCGGAATGACGGCGGCTCGCGTAGGTTGGGGTGAGCGGAACGCGAACCCCAACGTTCCACATACCTGCATGCCATGCCATTGAACAAACCCATCCTGCTCAAGCTTGCCCTATTTGCCCTTAGCGCATTGAGTTGCGCCACCAGCTACGCCTTCATCGAACAAGCCGACAACAGCGGCATCAATCCGCATCCCGTGTATTTGATGCTTCCGCCTGCCGCGCCGTTGAGTGCCATGGCACAACTGGGCAAATCGCTGTTCTTCGATCCGATGCTGTCCGGTTCCGGCAAGCAATCCTGCGCGTCCTGCCATGATCCCAAGCACGGCTACAATCCGCCCAACGCACTGACCGTGCAACCCGGCGGCGCACACATGGAGCAAGCCGGTTTTCGTCCGCCGCCGTCGCTGGCGTATCTGTATCGGCAGATGCCTTTCAGCATCGGGCCGGATGCCAATGACACCGACGTGCCAGTCAATCTCAATACCATCGCCGCCGCCGCGCGCAACGATCCTCGTGCGAACAAATCAGCCGGCATGTCACCCGCCACCGTTCCGATGGTGCCGCAAGGCGGATTGTTCTGGGACGGCCGTGCCGATTCGCTGCAACGCCAGGCCATTCTTCCCATCCTCAATCCGGTGGAAATGGCGAACAACAGCATTGGGGAGGTCGCGCAGAAATTGGCGAACAGCCGCTATCGCCAATCATTCGCGCAACTGTTCGGCCCCGGCATCCTGAACGATCAGCCGCAACTCGTCGACGAAGCGATGTTCGCCATCGGCCGCTTCGAAATCGAAGACAGCTCGTTCCATCCTTTCACCAGCAAATACGACGCATGGTTGCAAGGCCAAGCGCGCCTGACGGCGCAGGAAATGCGCGGCCTGGCATTGTTCAACGATCCGAACAAAGGCAACTGCTCCGCCTGCCACCTCAGCCAGCCCACCCGCGACGGCCTGCCACCGCTGTTTACCGACACGCAATACGAAGCACTCGGCGTACCGCGCAATTCCGAACTGGCACCCAACAAAGATCCGCAGTTTTACGATCTCGGCCTGTGCGGTCCGCTGCGCAAGGATCTCGCCAACCAAACGCAATACTGCGGCATGTTCCTCACCCCTACCCTACGCAACGTCGACCGGCGCGTGGTGTTCTTCCATAACGGCGCGTATCACAACCTCACGCAGGTGCTGGACTTCTACAATCTGCGCAGCGTGGCACCGGAGAAAATCTATCCGCGCGATGCGAATGGAAAACCGGCGCTGTATAACGACATTCCGGCGGCATACCAGAAAAACGTCGACACCACCGATGCGCCGTTCGATCGGCATGCCGGCGATGCGCCGGCGCTGACATCACAGGATGTTCAAGACATCATCGCCTTCCTGCATACGCTGGATGATGGTTATGCCAAGCATTGAGCCGTGGAGGTTGGATTACCCACCGGACGCATCTGTCTCGAATGACGCATTTGATGCGCTCATCAGCCGGTCAAGACATGACATGCAATCAAGAAATTTTCCTGCCTGCCGATATTGCACTGCGACACAAAAACACCGGGAACGATTTCATCAAAAATAGCTTTTTTTAAGCGCAAAATTTGTTGACTTACAGTACGGCAAGAGGGTAAAACCTCTTTGCCTATGCGGATGATTAGGTTGGTTGCAGTAGATGACGTTTTCTTCCAAGGGGAAAAGAGGACACGTCACCATGAGGCCCAGCCTCTTTCGTTACGGACCACTGTCGCTCATAGGGTTTGGTAGGAACGGTATTTACATGAACCGCTGTTCCCTCGCTGAAAATTCGCCGAGCTGCGTTTGGGCAGTGGTCGCCCGTGCCTGTGCCGCAAAGGGACAGTGCAAATCGATTTCCGTCCGTGACCAAGCACGGAAAAGCGCACTGCGCGCGCGTGGCAAGTGCATTGCCGGCTATTCGCCGCCGCGGTTTGTCGCCTGAAACCCCTTATATCGACCTGACAACACGCCTTGCGGCTTGTTGATCGAGTTTGCTCGATCACATCCCGCGCATGCGCATGGCTTGCACTGCAGGCCGTGGTTGTCGTGTCGCACTCATACAGACCGAACCACTGCGGGGGGAGAGCCCGTCGGACGGTCATATCCTTGAATCGGAGAACCCGAATGAAAACGGCTGGTTTAAAGCGTAAGAATTTAGCGGTTGCCATCGCGATCGGTTTTGTTGCCGTGTTTGCAACGACTACCGCCCTGTCAACCGAAGTACGTGGTCATCTACAACAAGAAAATTCAGGGCAGCCGATCGCCAACGCCAAGGTGTCGCTGGATGGCACGTCCTACACGGCTACGGCGGATAAAGACGGCAACTTCGTTTTCGCAGACGTACCGGCAGGCAGCTATACCGTTTCCGTGTCGCAATCCGGTTTCGCCACCACGCATTCCGCGCTGACGGTAGGCAGCACCGGCCCTGCCACCGTCAACATCAGCGTGAAGAAGGTGGCTGAGCTCAAGGGGTTGATCGTGGCGGCCAACCGCTACGATGCATCCACCATGCAGATGGATGCGCCCAACACCACCAACGTGTTGTCGGCGGCGAGCCTTCAGCACACTGCCGTGCACAACGTGGCCGAAGCGCTTGGCCTGATTCCCGGCGTCAACGTGACCAATACCGGTTCGGGTTATTTCTCCGGCATCGACGGCGCGGCGCGCGGCGAAGGCGTGTATGCGACGGTGCGCGGCTTGCCGGCGGATTACGACGTCAACCTGATCAACGGCGTCGACGTCGCGCAAGGTATGCCGTACAGCCGCAGCGTGCAGTTGAGCTTGCTGCCGCCTTCGGGCCTGCAGACCATCGTGATGAATAAAACTTCAACTGCCGACATGGACGGCGATGCGATCGGCGGCACGGTGGATTTCCGCACCCCGTCGGCATACGACTTCGCCAAGGACACCAGTGGCAGCGTGTCGGTCAGCGGCCGCTCGGAAAGCCGTGCACGCGATTATGGCAACAGCGGTCTCGGTGGCGGTTTTGCCGGCGATTTCCAGACCAAGTTCGGTAGCGCCAAACAGTTCGGCGTGTATGCCAGCGCGTACTACGACTACCGCACCTACGTGAACAGCGAGGAGGCCGCCGCCACCAGCGCCTACAACGATGGCTCATGGGAATTCGCGCACACCAATGCCAACGGCGGCAATGCTGCTGGCTACGACCCGTCCAAGAACCTGAGCAGCACCGGCATGAACGTCGGCGTGGTGCCTGGTTATGAGCGCCGTTATGGCGGCAATTTCTCGTTCGACTGGAAAGTCGACGAAACGCTCAGTACGTATTTGCGCATGACCTACGCCTACGCGCAGACCACGGAAGACACGTCGTTCACGCAGATCCTTCCGAAGAACGTGACGTATAACCAGGTCGGCAGCAGCGGCGTCTACACGCCGAACATCGGGCGCATCGCCCAGCGCTACTGGTACGAGACCAATCCGGAAATCGCGGACCTGGCCACCTTCCAGGCCGGCGGCGACAAGACCGTTGGCGGCTGGACGATTTCGCCGAACGTGTTCTACAGCTTCGGCGACAACGATCGCCCGAACCACGTGGAAATCGACGGTCGCGAAGACAAGTATTCGCAAACCAACTTCCCCTACAGCGGCAGCACGCTGATGAACTATGGCAGCGGCAGCTTTCCTTATCCGCAGCTGACGCCCGCACTGCTGGCCCAGGTCAACAACATCCCTGGGTTGTACGCCAACGATTACGGCGAACTCACCCAGATCTATTCCGGGCAACGCAAGGGCGGCGCAAAGGTCGATTTCCGCTACGACTTCACCGACGGCAGCCTGTCCTCGATCCAGTTCGGCGCCAAGTTCACCGAGAGCGTGCGCAATTTCAGTGATCGCGACTGGTCGACGGCGGGCATCAACGATGGCGTCACCACGCTGGGTGATCTGGGCATTTTCAACGGCACCTACCATTCGATCTTCCCCGGCCAATATGACTGGAAATCGCCCAAGGTCAGCGAATCTTCGGTCAGCAACCTGATCCAGCAATACCTGGTGTCCAGCGACCTGGATACCTGCGGCGACAGCCTTTACGCCAACAACTACAACTGCGACACCTTGCGTGGCAGGGAAGCGGTCAGCGCCATCTACGGCAAGGCGACTTTCAACATCGGCAACCTGGAAATCATTCCCGGTTTGCGGTTCGAGCACACCGGTATCCAGAACACCTACTGGGTCGTGCCGCAGGACAGTTCGGGCAACGAAACACTCGGTTATTTCCAGACCAATCATTCGGTCTTCAACGAACCATTGCCCAGCGTATTCCTCAATTACCGCCCCAGCGACGGCAGCGTGTACCGCGTCGGCCTGTGGCAGAGCTATACACGCCCTTCCCTCTACCAATTGGGCAGCAGCTCGTCAGTCAGCGTGTCGCAAGGCATCACCACCATCACGCGCGGCAATCCCAACCTGAAGGCGATCGAGGCCACCAACCTCGACTTCTCTGGCCAGTGGACCAACGACAGCGGCGGTTATGCATCGGTGGCCGGCTTCTACAAGCACCTGAGTCATTACATCTACGATGCCGGCGGCGGACAGGCCAACTCCAACACCAACGGCGAAGGCACGGTGTTCTACAAGACGCCGGAAAACGGCGGCAATGGCCGCGTGTATGGCATCGAGCTGGATACCCACCAGAAGTTCAAGTTCCTGCCCGATCCGTTCGATGGCCTGGGCGTCGGCTTCAACGCCACCCGCCAGAACACCAAGGTGAACCTGGGCGTGCCCGGTCTGCAGAACGAAGAAATGCAGAGCGCACCGAAGTTCATGGCGAACGCGGAAGTGTTCTACGAAAAGAACGGCTTCTCGATCAACCTGAGCTATCACTACACCAGTGCGTGGTTGGCGAACTACGACTTCCTGAACCAGGGTGCGCCGTGGGACGACTTGTGGATCAGGCCGATCAAACGCCTCGATTTGCATGCGGGGTATGCGTTCGACAATGGCCTGCAGGTGGATTTCTCCATTTCCAACCTGGCCAGGAACTATAGCTACTGGGCGCACATCGGGCGGCAAAGCCTGGTCGTCTCCGACATTGTCGACACGGGCATGACCTCGTTGCTGACGGTGAAGTACAACTTCTGATGCGATTGATGCCGTATCTCCAACAACGCGACGTGACGCCCTCCCCTGCTTGGCAGGGGAGGGTTGGGGTGGGGTTGCGTGGGATCGCCGAAAACTTTCATTCGTCATTCCGGCGAAGGCCGGAATCCAGTCTAAATACGTCGTGCGAAGCACTCGAAATCTTTATGTCGTGTGCTGCGCACGTCAACCTTGACTGGATTCCGGCCTTCGCCGGAATGACGAATATTGGATCTGAGGCCGTTGAAACATTCTTAAGTTTGGAACATTGCCCCAACCCTCCCCTGCTACACGTAGGGAAGGGAGTGACTCATCGCGCATTTATCATCGATCGCGGTCACCTCGCATGAAACGCCGCCAATTCCTCAGCCTCGCCCTGCTAACCCCCTTGGCCATGGATCGCCGCATGCTCGCCGCGGATGGCGAGCATGCGCACGCCATCGCAACACCGCTACCCGACGGCAAGCCACACCGCTTCACCCTGCAAGACCACGATTTCATGCTGGATGCCGAACGCTTCCAGATCCGCAGCGGCGAGATGCATCCCGCACGTATTCCCAAATCGCATTGGCGACACCGCATTCGCATGGCCAAGGCGATGGGCCTCAATACCATCGCGCTGTACATCATGTGGAATTACCTGGAGCGCGAACCGGGCGTCTTCGATTTCAGCTCGGAAAACCGCGATTTCGTCGGCTTCATCCAGCTCTGCCAGCAAGAAGGCATGTGGGTATACCTGCGCCCCGGCCCGTACATATGCGGCGAGTGGGACATGGGCGGACTGCCGGCCTATCTGCTGCGCGACAAGAACATCAAGCTTCGCGACCGGCACGATCCGGATTACATGGCAGCGGTGCAGCGCTATATCGCCGCCATCGCGCCGAAGATCGCGCCGCTGATGGCCGGTGCCGGCGGTCCGATCCTGATGTCGCAGATCGAAAACGAGTACTCCTCGTTCGCCGCCGACGTCGGCTACCTGGAAGCCATCAGTGAGCTATGGCGCGCGCATGGCATCGATGGGCCGTTTTCGATCAGCGACGTCTCGCCCGATCTCGAACGCCGACGCGCCTATCTGCCGGGTGCCGCACTCGGCCTGGACGGCGCGGAACCGCCGCAATTGCGTGAAGGCTTGCACTTTGCGCCGCACGCGCCCGTATGGGTGGGCGAAACGTATCCCGGCTGGCTCACGCATTGGGGCGAGCACGAACTGGCGCACAAGGATTGCGCCGATGCGTTGCGCAAGATCATCGCTGGCGGTTATTCATTCAACCTGTATGTCGTGCACGGCGGCACCAACTTCGGCCTGACCGCCGGTGCCAACGCGGATGATGATGGCTCGAATTTCCAGCCGGTGATCACCAGCTACGACTACGGCGCACCGATCGACGAACGTGGCGATCCCACGCCGGCCTATCACGTATTGCGCGACATTCTCGGCGGCGCGAACGCCATACCGCCGCCCTGCCCGCGCGGCGCTTTCGCGGATGTGCTGCCCACAGCCTTTGCATCGCTCTGGGACAACCTGCCTACAGCGCCCGTGCCGACGCATGCACCCGCCAGCAACGAACAACTTCTGCGGCAGAACCAGGGACTGGTGGTGTATCGCAAGACCGTCAAGCGCGGCCGGCATCTGCGCATCGATGGCGTGCGCGACTACGCCGTCGTGCATGTCGACCGGAACGAGCGCGGCAGCATCTCGCGCGTGCGCGATGCGCGGCTTCGTTCATCGCCCGATCTGCATCTTGCGCGCGAGAGCAACGACGGCGAGATGGCGCTGGACATCCTTGTCGACAGTTTCGGGCACATCAACTTCGGCCCGCAGCTTGGCGATCGCAAAGGCCTGGTAGGTCATGTGCGGCTCGATGGCCAGCCGTTGTACGACTGGCAGGTCTATGGCCTGCCGCTGGACGATGCTTGCATCGCCGACCTGAAACCGGCGATGGCGCATCCCGATCGGCCAGGCCAATTCTTCCAGGCAACGGTTCGCCTGCAAACGCAGGGCGATGTTTACCTGGATATGCGCGAGTGGACCAAGGGCTACGTGTGGGTCAAGGGCCATCTGCTGGGGCGCTATTGGCATATCGGGCCGCAGCAATGCCTGTATTGCCCCAGCGAGTGGCTGACCGATGGCGACAACCGCATCGTGATTCTGGATCTGCACCAGACCGCGGCGGCGCCGATACGTTGTGCAGACAACCTGGTGGGCGCGGCATGATGCATGGATCCAGGCAATTGAGCGGAACCGACGTGGCCCACGCCAATGATCAAGGCGAAACGCCGATCGCGCCGTCCACGACGAGCGCGAATCCGCCGCGTGTGATGGGTTTTTGGGGCGGCCTTTCGGCCAACCTGCTGAACATGATCGGCGTGGGTCCGTTCATCACCATTCCGCTCGCGCTATCGGCGGTGGCAGGCCCCATGGTGCTGGTAGGCTGGCTGGCCGGCGCGCTGCTGTGCCTGTGCGATGGCCTGGTGTGGGCCGAGCTCGGTTCGGCCATTCCCGAATCCGGCGGGCCGTATCACTACCTGCGCACGGCGTATGGCAGCGAAGGGCTTGGACGTCTATTTGGTTTTCTTTACCTGTGGCAAACCGTGCTTACCGCGCCGCTGTCGATCGGTTCGGCGGCGGTTGGGTTTGCGCAATATCTCGCCTTCCTGATTCCTGGCCTCGGCCATCCGGGGCAGATCGCCGCGGCCATCGTGCTGTGCCTGGTCAACACCGCCCTGCTGTATCGGCGCGTCGATTCGGTGCAGCGCCTTTCGCTGCTGGTGAGCGTGGTGGTGATCGGTGCGTGCGTGTGGATCGTCGCCAGCGGGCTGCTGCATTTCGATACGCGCGTGGCCGCGCAATTCCTGCATGCCGGCGGCGATTCCGGACACGGGTTCTGGCTTGGCCTGGGTGCCGTCAGCCTGATCGCGGTGTACGACTACGGCGGCTACAACAACGTGTGCATGCTGGGCGGCGAGATCAAGCGGCCGCGCCGCAATATCCCGCTCGCCGTGTTGGCGTCGATTCCCATCGTCGCCCTGCTCTACATGGGCTTGAACATCGCGGTGCTCGGCGTGCTGCCATGGCAGGAAGCGGCACACTCGAAGGCGGTCATCGCGGATTTCATGCAATCGATCTACGGCAAGACCGGCGGCATCACGGCGGTATTGCTGATACTGCTGGCAACGTGGGGCTCGGCACTGGTGGTGTTGCTGGGTTATTCGCGCGTGCCGTATGCCGCGGCGGCATCCGGCCAGTTTTTCCGTGTGTTTGCACGACTGCATCCGCGCGGCCAGTTTCCGACCGTGTCGTTGTTGTTCACCGGCGCCGCGTCGGCACTCGCTTGCACGTTGTCGCTGGACAACTTGATCGCCGCCTTGATGGTGATCCAGATCATGTTCCAGTACATGGCGCAATGCCTCGCCATCGTGCTGCTGCGCCGGCGCGGACACGCGCATGCCGACAGCTTCCGCATGCCGCTGTATCCCTTGCCGGTCGTGATCAGCGTGATCGGCTGGCTCTACATCGTCTGCACCAGTCCCGGACGGCACATCCTGGCCGGCATCGCGACGATGGTCGGCGGCACGCTGATCTATATGATCGACGCATGGAGAAAGAAGGCATGGCCTTTTCAGAGCCCATGAAACGTTGGGACGTCGTCGTGGTGGGCGAGATTTATGCGGATCACGTCTTCAGTGGTTTTCAGCGCTGGCCTGCGCCGGGTGAAGAAGTCCATGCCGAGCATTACTTGCGCGAACTGGGTGGCGGCGCAGTCAATACGGCGTGTGCGCTGGCGCGCCTGCAACACCGCGTGCGGCTGATCGGCCTGATTGGCGAAGCCGACCGCAGCTGGTTCGAAACACGCCTGCAGGGATTTGGCCTTTCGGCGCAGGGCTTGCGCAGCGATCCACTCGGCACCGGTGTCACGGTGAGCGTTTCCACCCGGGAAGACCGTTCGTTCTATACCTACCTCGGCGCCAACCGCCGCCTGGCGGAAGTGCTGGACGACGCCACCGTGCGTGCCGAACTGATCGCCGCGCGCCACGTGCATTTTGCCATGCCGCTGGCGGCGAACCTGGCCACGCGTTTGTTTCCGCTGCTGCGCAAGGCCGGCTGCACCACCTCGCTGGATGTCGGCTACAGCCCGGACTGGTTGCGCGATCCCGCCAACCAATGGACCTGCCGTGCTGTGGACTACTTTTTCCCGAACCAGACCGAAGCCCACGTGCTGACCGGCGACGACAGCGCAGAAGCGTTTCGCGACTGGGCATCCGCCATGGCGATCCAGCATGGCGTCATCAAGCTGGGCGCAGCCGGAGCAGCGGCCGTGGTCAATGGCGAGCTGCTGCACGTCGCGCCGCCGCGCGTCGAAGCCATCGACATGACCGGCGCCGGCGATGCGTTCGATGCCGGCTTTATCGACGGCGTATTGAGTGGCGAATCGACCGAAGACTGCCTGCGGCGCGCGTGCATTTGCGGCGCCCTGTGCACGACGCGGACCGGTGCGCTGGAAGGACTACCCGATTCTCTTTCGTTACGGAGTATCTATGAGCAAATCTATGGAACGTAAGATCGCCCTGATCGGTGGCGGCGGTGTGCGCGCCCCGCTGGTGATCTTCGGTGTCGATGAAGCGACAGAAGCTTTGGGCGCCGCGGAAATGGTGCTGTACGACCCCGACCAGGAACGCCTGGCGGTAATGGTGGAACTGGGCAAGGCGATCGTGGCCAAATCCGGCGGCTCGTTGCGTTTGCGCGCAGCGACCTCTGCCGAGGATGCCATCGAAGGCGCGCATTTCGTGCTCAACAGCATTCGCGTCGGCGGCATTGCCGGGCGCGCGGCGGACGAGCGCGCATCGATCGAGCATGGCTATCCGGGCCAGGAAACCACCGGACCTGCCGGCGCCGCGATGGCGCTGCGCACGGTGCCTGCCGCACTCGAACAGGCGCGCCTGGTGGAGCGTTTGAGTCCGGACGCGTGGCTGGTGAATTTCACCAATCCCGCCGGCCTCATTACGCAAGCCGTGACCAGCCATACCCATGTAAAAATGGTGGGCATCTGCGATACGCCGACCGAGCTTTTCCACAATATCGCCAAGGCGCTGGGCGAGCCGTGGAGCGACGTGCAATGCGATTACGTCGGCCTCAACCACCTGGGCTGGGTGCGTGGCGTGCGCGTGCGCGGCAGGGATGTGATGGATACCTTGCTCGGCAGCGACGAACTCTTGCGCCAGCTTTATCTCGCGCCGTTGTTCGATTTCAACATGATCCGCTCGCTGCGGCTCATCCCCACCGAATACCTGTTCTTCTACTACGAACGCCGGCGCGCCCTGCATAACCAGTTGCAGCAAGGCGGCAGCCGCGGCGCGGAAATCCAGCAGTTGAACCAGGTCTTGATCGATACCTTGAAAAGCCGCCTGATGGCCGGCGACGGCGATGGCGCCGTGGCCACTTATGCGGCCTATCTCAACCAGCGTTCCGGCTCGTACATGAAATTGGAGGCCGAAGGCGGCTCGGCGTTCGACCCCGATGTCAGCCTGCAGGTCGATCCGTTCCGCGTGGCCACCGGCTATCACCGCATCGCCATCGACGTGATGAGCGCATTGACCGGCGCCAGGCCGGCCACCATCGTGGTCAACACGCGCAATCGCGGTGCGCTGCCGGACCTGCCGGATGGCGACATCGTGGAAACCGCGGCGCGCATCAGTCTTGATTCGATCATTCCCGAACCGATCGCGCCACTGCCCGATGAAGTGCGCGGGCTGGTGCATGCGGTGAAGGCGTATGAACGCGCGGCGATCGATGCCGCGTTGAACAACACCAGGCTGACGGCGCGCAAGGCACTGCTGATCCATCCGGCGATTGGCGAGTGGAGCCCTAGCGAGGCGTTGTTGCGCAACATGTTTGAGACGGCCGATGCGGATGGCGAGTGTCTTTGCCAAGGGCACATGCATGGGCATTTGCATGCCTGAAACGGCCCCCTTCCCCGCTTGCGCCTGATCAGCGTCTCGTCTCATCTGCGCGAGGTGCAGTTCCCTCCCCTGCGCCAGTAGGGGAGGGAGAATTACCGCGCGTCGGGAGATATAGGTCTCGGCCATATAGGCGGCACGCGAATCGCAAGCAACGACTTGCGCATCCACTCCGAAGCCGGCCTTTCCACCCACACAAACGTCCCCCATGCGCAGAGCACGGCGACGAGCGGCCGCGCCACGAACAGCACGTAGTTGGCTGCGCTCGGCGTCAACGGCATATGCGCCACGATACGTTGCATCGCCTCGAACACATACACATGCACGAGATAAAGCGAATAGGAAATCTCCCCCAACCATACCGACCACGCCGGCACCGCGAGACGGCCGATCTTGGCGAGCATCACCAGGCCCAAAAACGCGATGGCCAGTGGCGCGCCCCATCCGCCCGGGCCAAAGAAATTCACCATGCCCATGCGATGCCACGCGGCGAGCAGCGCGACGAGCGACAGGCATGTCATCGCGTGGATCATCTTTACGTTCCTGCACACCAGGCGCGAGTCGTACAGCCATGCCGCCAGCATGCCGAACACAAAGTCCCAGACGATCGGATTGACCGCCAGGTTCGCATAGCGCGACCACGTCACCAGTGGTTGCGAGGCAACGCCGAGGTTGTAGCAACCGCGGACCATCGGTATCGCCACCAGCGTCAATGCAAACCACGCCGCCATGCCCAGGTAACGCCATCGCTCCAGCCACATGTTCGCGGCAAACACGAGGTAGAAGTAGCACTCGAAGCACAGCGTCCATGCCACGCCTACCCCCATCTGGAAATAAATACCCGAAGCCGCCGGATTGTGCGGCACGAACAGCAAGCCTTCCAGATAGGGCAGCAGCACGGACGGATCGCGAAACCCGCGCAAGCCCTGATGCTCCACCGCCACGGCCACCACGCTCACGACGGCGAACAACGGCCAGATGCGCGCCATGCGCTTGGCTGCGAAGCGCCATACATAGGCTGACGTGCCGTCGAAGTTGCGTGTGGTCAGCACCATCAGAAAGCCGCTGATGATAAAGAACAGATCCACGCCCATTGCCATCGGCAACAGGTGATTGGCGATTGCCGTCCCTACCGGGCTTCCCATGAGTGCGCCGCGGTTATGCACCATCACGACCATGAAGGCCGCCATCCCCCGCAGCGCCTGCAACCAGGCCAGTCTTTTTGCGCGCGTGTCCACCAGCGTGAGTGCGCATATCCGTCGGCCTGGTTGCAACACCTTGGCTGGGATTTCATCCCAGCTTGCGAGTCGCTGGGCCCCGGCTTTCGCCGGGGTGAAGAAGCATCAAGCGGCGCATGCGAAGAGAGCCTTCAGCGACGATTCCTCAACGTCTACGCTGCGTGTGTTTTTCCATAAAAATTCCACAACCATTGTTTCGATCTAAATTTCAGCGCCTTAGCCCCCTCTGCCACGATTCCTCGACGTGACGTTGCCGTGCTATTCACGAATATGTCACGTGTCGCTGAGCGACCCGCGACAACGCCTTCATCCTCTCTTGATCGGCGCGCTGAAATTCTCCGCCGCCAACTCGCAGGTTTTTTCGAAACTCTTCCAAGGAGTCGAGATGGCTCGACAAGCAGTGACGCTAATTGGCGGTGGCCTGGTGGGCGCCCTGCTGGCACAACTTCTGGCCACGCGCGGTTTTTCTGTCACCGTTTTCGAAAAACGCTCCGATCCGCGGCGGCTGCGTTTTACGCGCGGGCGCACGATCAATCTCGCCATTGCCGAGCGTGGATGGCACGCCTTGCGTACCGCGGGCTTGGCGGAACGCGCCTTGCAAATGTCGGTGATGATGCGCGGCCGCATGGTGCATGGGCGAGATGGCGAGGCCAGCTTGCAGCGTTACGGCCTGGACGACAATGAAGTGATCTGGTCCATTTCACGCAGCGGTCTCAATGCATTGTTGGTGGATGCCGCCGAAGAAGCCGGCGCCACGTTCCACTTCGGCCAGACATTGACGGGTGCCGATATCGATGAGCGGCGCCTGGCGCTGACGGACCGCGAAGACGTGCAGCGCGAATACGCAGCCTGCTTGTTGATTGGCGCTGACGGCGCCGGTTCCGCCCTGCGCGCCGCGATGGATCTTTACCAGCCGCTCGGCATCCGGGTCGAACCGCTCGGCCATGGCTACAAGGAACTGGAAATCCCCCCCGCGACCGGCAGCAATCGCTTTGCCATTGAACCCCATGCGCTGCACATCTGGCCGCGTGGCGGCTACATGTCCATTGCCACGCCGAATATTGCCGGCAGCTTCAATGTGACGCTGTTCCTGCCCTTGCATGGGCCGTGTCCGAGCTTCGATACGCTGCGCGATGCCGCTACCGCGAGCGCTTTTTTTGGCCGCGAGTTCCCTGACCTGTTTCCGCTGATGCCATGCTTCGCGGAAGATTTCGATGGCCATCCCGTCGGCAAGCTCGCCACGCTTTATCTCGATCGCTGGCACGTCGATGGCCGCGCTGTCCTGGTGGGCGATGCGGCGCACGCTATCGCGCCATTCCACGGGCAGGGCATGAATTGCGGTTTCGAGGATGCCGTCGCCCTGGCTGACCTGCTGGCGAATGCCGATCACGATACGGCCGGCGCGTTCGCGCAGTTCCAGCAGGTTCGTAAACCGAATGCCGATGCCATCGCGGCAATGACGCTGGAAAACTACGTCGAAATGCGCGATTCGGTCGCCGATCCGCATTACCTGGCCAAGCTTGAACTCGCCGCGCAATTGACGCAGTGGGCGCCGCAATATTTCATGTCGCGCTATCGCCTGGTGACATTCACGACGTTGCCGTACGCCTACGCCTATGCACGCGGTTGCGTGCAAGACCAAGTGCTGGAACGATTGCTGCGCGACTTCTCCCGTCCGTGCGACGTGCCGCAGGACATCGCCATCTCGACCTTGCAGCAGGCGCTTCCTCCGTTGCAGATGATCGGCAATCGCGTGGTCCATCACGAGCATGCCCCGGCGCTTCCGCATCTTGCCTTTGAGTTTTAAGGCAACACTGAATAAGTATCGCCGATGCTTATGCCGCTGCGGTTGGCCGATAGGCATTTTGGAATGTGAATTTTTACCCTTCATAGACAAAGCGTTTCCTAAGATTCCTGTCAGGCGTGCGAAAGGCATCTGCGGATGGCACGCAGTACGGCATAAAGACGGCATGTAGCGTCATCACCGTGGCTTAACCATCGCGTTGGCGCGCGCATCGGCCAAGGCGTTGTCTGTTGCCCCGGGCAATGACGAGTGTTCTTGGACCAAGCATGGGTGGTGGCGTGGATACATCGCTTTTCGACGGGCGGGAATGGTTGCGGACGATGAACAGGACGACCTATCTCCATACCAGTCCCTACCGTGGCGCCGCCGACTTTTCGCCGCTGGAGATGCGCCGCGCGCGTGAGAGCACCATCGATCCGGTATCGCTTGCCGATCTGTTGCGCAACGGTTTCGTCTACCCGCCGCACACCATCTACCGCGACGTAAAAAACGTGCAGACGGGCTTTACGCTGCAACAAGGCATCGAGGACGAGTTCCGCTTCCACTTCGCCTATCAATCGACGCGCGCCACCGCGCGGCCGGCTTCCGATGCCGTCAGCGACGAGGTGCTGCTGCGTACCTTCCATCAATTGCTGACCCAGGCCGTGCAACGCTGCACGGCCAACATCCGTTCGCCCTGGCTGTTGCAGAGCGGCGGCAAGGATTCCACGTCGCTCGCCATCGCCATCGCGGACACTCGGCCGGATACCACTTGCATCACCTATCTGGGCGGCAAGGAGGAGAACGAAGTCGACTCGGCGCGCTTCGTGGCACGCCGGCTTGGTCTGCGGCACGAGGCATGGTCATGCGATCCGGCGCGCGCCTACGATCGCTACCTGGCCATGGCGTCACGCATGCCCTTGCTGACGGCCGACTTTGCCACGCTTTCCTACGTGGACGTCGCCACCGAGATCGGCCTGCACGGTGGCGACGGCATTGTCGACGCACTGGGCGCGGATCCTTTCTTCGGCGTGCCGTTGCACTTGCGCGACCACCTGCTCTATTGGCTGGCCAGGAGCACGCGCGTGCCTGGCGCGTGGCTGAGGCATCCGCTCATACGCCGCAGCTTCAAGCTTTGCTTTGCGCTGGGCACATTGCAGATGCATGGCTTCGAGCGCTACTTCCCCGGCTCGCGTTTCAGCGACAGCGAAGTGAATGAACTGCTGGGCGCGAACGTCTCCGGCGACTCGCGCAAACGCATGGAAGCCTTTCGCGATGACATGCAGGCAGCCGGCTCCGCCGAGGGTGTGCGGCGCATCGTGCTGGTGGTAATGGAAGCGGCGGGATTTGCCAAAGGCATGTACACCGCGCCTGCCGCGGGCCTGAGCGTGGCCTACCCGTATTGCGACCAGCCACTCTGCGACTGGATTTTCCATAGCGTGCCGGATGACCGCCTGATCGGCCGCGGCGGCGTCAACAAGGTGCTGGTCCGCCGCTACATCGCGCAGCGCTTCAACGCGTTGCCATATGTACGCTCGAAAGGTTCATTCCGTTTCGACGTGCTGGGCCTGGCAAGGCAGCGTTTCGAGCAGGTGCATGCATTCGCCCGGCAAGGACAGGCATTGCTGCCGGGTGCGACCAAGTGGCTGGAAGATCATCGGCATTGCCTGGACAACAAGTTCTTTGCGTCGAAGTTCTATTTGCTTGCGGTAACGTTGCCGTGGTTGCTCAGCCACCTGGACAACCCGGTGGATGCTGCGGCGGATGCGCCGCCGTCGGACGTGGATCGGTTAGGTGAGTTGGTGTCGGTGTGAGTGCTGCGGCTTGGGCGAAAGCCCGAACGACGTCTGCTTGAACGAAGCGCACTTCCAATCGCAACGAACAACTACTTCCTCTCCCGCTTGCAGGGGAGGGAGCAAATGGCCGCGAGTAATCGGCTTCATGCGCCTATATCAATCACGCCACTACTCCAACGTAAACCCCACCTTCACCGTCACCTGCCAATGCGCCAGCTTGCCGCCTTCCACGTGCCCTCTCACGTTGGTCACTTCAAACCAGCGCATGTCGCGGACCGTCTTGGACGCCCGCTCGATGGCGCAGCGAATGGCCTCATCGCTGCTGGTCTTCGATGAACCGGTGAGTTCAATCGTCTTGTAAACATGATCGGACATGGCTCGGCCTCCATCGGTGGTGGAACACATTTACTCCACTCCTTCCGAAGCCGCGTGAACGAACCGTGGCGCCTTACGCGCCATCCATGAATACGGGCTGCCCTTGTGCGTTCCAGTGGAACGGCTTGATGTACGGTGCGCGGCGCGGCGTACATTTCCAGTCGGGACCGCCGTTGGCATGGAAGATGATCCAGTCCTTCCCATCGGCGGTCTTGAAGAATCCGTTGTGCCCGGGCGCATAGATGCCCAGCCGTGCGGAGCTGGCCAGCACGGGCGTGGGCGATTTGTGCCATGACGCGGGATTGAGCAGGTCAGCATCTGGACCGGCCCGCAGCAAGCCGAGCGAATAGCCGTCCGACCAGCAAGCGCTGGCCGAATAGGTAAGGAATACGTCGCCGCGCGGCCCCTGGATGAATTCCGGCGCTTCGAGGATCTTACGGCCGCCCTGCATTTCCCAGCTGTAGCTGGGATGTGCGATATCCACCTGCGGCTCGCCCAGGCGCCATGGCGAGGCCATCGGCGCGATGATCAAGTCGCTGTGGTCGCCGACGTACGCCGAATAGACGAAATACCGCTTTCCGGCATGATCGAACACGGTGCCGTCGATGCCGTTGAAATGCGTGTTGAGCATGCCTTTGTCGATCCACTTGCCTTGCGTGGGATCAGGCGAATCGTTCTCCAGCACGAAGACGTTGCGGTGCGCGTCATCGTCATGGGCCTTGTCCGCGCCGGTGGCATAGAGGTACCACTTGCCGTCGAGATCATGCAGTTCCGGCGCCCAGATCGACGTGGAATGCGGACCCTGCGGCGGCGCCCGCCAGACCACGATGGGTGTGGCGTCGGCGAGATGCCTCATGTCCGTGGTCTTGCGCAGGGATATATGGTCGCGCCCGGTGCTGGTGTAGTAGTAGACGCCATTGCGCTGGGTAACCCAGGGATCGGGTCCGGAGGGCAGCAAGGGGCCTTCGACCTGTTCGGCGTAGCCCGATGAGCGCGCCTTCATTTGAGGCGCTTGCGCCTGGGACAGGATGAGCGTAGCGAGCATGCCGGCGGCGAAGATAGTTCTCATCATGGGTAACTCACGAGAATAGCAACACCATAATATTGTATGACTATTGTGTCCTACTCGCAGAATTTGGAGTGAAGTCCGAGCTTTCCCATGCATTCCGATGCGGGGGTTTCCATCCCAGCCAGCGCGAGCGCTATGGCATGAATTTCTTGAGCGCGTATTGCGCGGCTTCTTCGAACGACTTGGCGACAGCATTGATATGCGGGCCAGTTTCCGGCGGGACCGGCTCTTCCAGCAGGTTTGGCAACACAACCGCGACAATGGTGGCGTCGGCAAATCGTTGCCGTAGTTCCTGCGTCACCGCATCGGCGCGCTCCCATTCCTCCGCCACGTCGCCAATGACCACTTGCACCATGGAGACCGCGTTGGGTGTGGCTTCCGGATGCGCTTCCTGCGCAAACTCTTCCACGTCCTTGGTGGAAACGTGGCGCGCATCGATGCGCAATTCGCGCAGTACGCGCACCAAGACTTCGGTGAGCAAGTCGTCTTCGCGCACGCCGGTGTCGATGCACAGCACGATCGATCCCGGCGCCACCGCCAGCGGGCCTTGCCAGCGGCCGCTGACGCTCTCGCGCTGCTTGCGCAAGTAATGGCCGATATTGTCGTCGTCGAGTACGGAGATGCGGTGGCGCCAGCGTGGTTGCACCGGCGCTTCGCGGCCCAGCGTTTCGATCACCCGCACGACGGCGCTGCGCGCCCGGCGCAGTTGTTCCGGATTGATCTCGCCTCGCCGCAGATCCATCTGCGCAAGCTGGAATGCCGGCAACAGCACTGCGTCGCAATATCTGGCAAATGATTTCTGCCGCAGGAATTCCCTCCCGGCGGCGATGATTTCGTGCGAATCGCCGGAGAGTGCACGTTGGTAGAAACGCTGCGGCATGGTCAGCGCGGGCGTATCGCCGAGCAGGATTTCCAGCAAGGTAAGCGAACGCACATGCCGTCCCGCCACCACCAGGCAAAGCGTCAAGGGCGTGGACAGCACCAAGCCCATCGGTCCCCACAACCAGCTCCAGAAAATCGCCGCCACCACCACCGCCAGGGGCGACAAACCGGTGGCGTGCCCGTAAAGCTGCGGCTCCACCAACTGGCTGACGATGATTTCCACGGCGGCGAACAAGCCGATCGTCAGCAGCATGAGCGACCAGCCCGGCGTGACCGCCGCCGCCAGCAAGGCTGCCAACAAGGCCGCCAACCACACGCCCACATACGGCACGAAGCGCAGTACCGCGGTAAGCGTTCCCCATAGCAACGCATTGGGCAGCCCGATCGCGGCCAGGCCAATCCAGATCGCCAGGCCCACGCCGAAGTTGACCGAGAACTGCGATACGAAGAATCGCGACAGGCGCTGGCCGGCATCGTTGATCGCCACCGTGGTGGCGCGCAGATCGGTGCCGCCGATCACGCGGATAAAGCGATCACGCAGCGATTCGTATTCCAGCAGGATGAAGATCAGAACCACCAGCACGATGCCGGCCGTTTCCAACGGGCTCCACAGCGAGGAAAGCACGCTTTTTATCGCGTCCCACGGGCCGCCGACCAGGGTCGGCAATGCCTCTGGCTCAATGTAGGCAGGCGCACTCGAAAGCGGCGCGACCTGCCCCGCTGCTTGCCGCTTGCTGCCTAACGCGTTGAACAACTGACCGGCCTCACCGCGCATCGTCTGCAGACGGCCAATGGTGGCTTCATGCAACAGTTGCAGCTTGGCGCGAATGGTTTGCTCGTATTGCGGCAGGCTGCCTGCCAGATGCACGATCTGCGAGGCGATCACCGTCATCAATCCGGTGGCGATGAGCGCGAGCAGCAGCACGGCGACCAGCACCGCATACGCATGCCCCAAGCCGATTCGCTGCAGCATGCGCACGAAAGGCGCCATCAGCAGAGCCAGGATCATGGCGAGAATAACGGGCACCAGCACGTCCTTGCCAAAATACAGCAAGGCCAGCACCACGCCCGTGGCAATGACGATCAAGGCGCGGTGGCTTGCGCGCGAGATAGGTTGCGGCTCTGGAATGGCGGGCATGGCAGCGTCGGGTTTCCTTGGCGCCATGGGGCGCCGGGCAACGATGGCATGCCCGGGTGTGGCAGGCAATTGTGGTGTGCGATGGCCGTGACGCGGGTGGGGTTGAGGCACAGCCGAACCCCAGCTTCATGTGCGAATACCTGGGCGTTGGGGTTCGCCTTCCGCTCACCCCGACCTGCAGTCGACCTCCTCCACGCCGAGCAGCCCGGCGAGCGGCACGTGCGCGGTGGTCTGCTGCGGGCTTACCGCAAGTCCCCTGTTTCGCAGCATATCGAGGAACATCTCGGCCAAGGGCATCACCATATGCTGCCCCCAGCAACGTTCGGATTTATGCCCGAAAGGCAGGTACCCGGGATGGCTGTCGGGGTCGAGGTTCTCCCAGCGTTCCGGCAGAAATTCATCCGGATCATCCCAAAGCGCCGGATCGCGATGGCTGAGCAACGGCAGGATCAGCACGTCGTCCTGCGCGCCGATGCGCGCATCGAGCGCAGGGTATTCGGGCGATGCGTTGCGCAACAGATTCCACGATGGCGGCAGCAGCCGCAGTGCCTCATAAAGAATGCTGCGGTTGGACCACTGCTCCTCGAACGGCGCGCCGAGCCACAGCGCATTCGCCACCAGCGTGGAGATGGTGAAACAGACCGGCGCCGCCGTGCGGCGGTAAAGTCCCATCGCATAGCGGCGATCGTGATAACCCGACGCCTGCGCCACCGATGCGGCAATGGCGGACGGTTCCGGCCGCAGTCTGACCGGCAACAAGGCGCCCATGCCGATCACCGCCCAGGTGAGCTTGGGCGTCAATTCCAGGATGCGATTCATAAGGAAACGCAAACGCCGCGGATCACGGCCAAGTAGCAGATCGCGCAAATAGACATGCCCGACATGCGGCCATGGGCCGGACAAATCGGCGTCTTCAGAAATGGGCTTCTTCAAGGCAGCGCGCACGTCGCGGCCGATCGCCTGCATCGATTTCAAGGCATCGGGACGTGGAATGGATCGCCCGTGCAAGGGCTTGAAGGTGGGACGCTCCCATTCGGTCGCCGGCCGTGCATTAAGAATCTCGCTGGATAAAGCAGCGCCTGCCACACCGACCGTGTCGCGGTCCAACCGAAACACGTCTTCGCCGCGATGCTCGCACAAGAGCTGTTGCAGTCTGGGTGCAAAGATGGTGGTGCGGGTACGCCGGCCGGAGATGCGCATGTCCATCGACGATCTCTCTCTGCAATCTGCAAGATAAGGAATCCCGCGTCCGGCGAGCCGATGAATCATCCGCCGGCGCGGGCTGCGTCATCGGTCGCTCAGTACCAGATGTACCAGGCGTATTCCTTCAGGCTCTTCTCGCGGGCGAACAGATTCTTGAGAGCAAAAAGCGTCTTCATGGTTAAGCACCTTTTCAAAGTGAATGACCCGTTCGGGCCGAATCAAGCGTTAGTGCAATGCATGCGAGACACGCAAGATCGCGCGTTTCCAGGTGCCTCGCTTGGGAACGCTACGTGCCTCGCGGCAACGTTACGACGTCTTGGCGGGGCATGGAGTTATCCAGCAGGGCCAATGGCCCATAGTGTGAAGTGGTGGACACTCATCCTCACGTGATCTTGACGAAGTTGTGCGCGTGCTTGTCTTTTGCGACCGTGGTGTTACACGGCTTGACATTTAGATGTCCAAATGAAATGTGTGCATTCGTCATTCCGGCGAAGGCCCACTACTGTCCAGGGAAATTTTTCGCCGTTCTTGCGGGAAAGCTAAAACGACGTCATTCCAGCGAAAGCTGGAATCCAGCGACTTGAAAATCCGCAAAGGCACTGGATTCCAGCTTTCGCTCACTGCTGTCCGGCACGTATTTTGCGCTGCTTCGCAGACAGTCCACACGGCCGTCATTCCCGCGAAAGCGCACTGCTGTCCGGGGAAATTTTCGCCGTTCTTGCGGGAAAGCTAAAACGACGTCATTCCAGCGAA
>NZ_DAIOEU010000051.1:0-36634 GCF_036746095.1 Dyella sp. | reverse complement strand
GTCCATTTCGCGCTCATCGTCGATGGACTCAGATGGTAGTGTTAACACGCCCTAGTTCGTGCACCACGATGCACTCCAGACATCCATACGGCTTCTTGGCAAGCTCAGTGTTGAGGCGTATCGATCTGCGGGCCGGGGAACAACTTCCCCACTTCGTCTTCATGTGCCGGACATGGACACGGGGTGCATCGAGTCTGAGGGTAAGGCTCCACTGCTGCGGCGCGCAGCCTGAACGGCAGCAAACTACGCAGCTATTACGTGGCGCGAACTCATTCCCACTCGATCGTCGCCGGCGGCTTGCCGCTGATGTCGTACACCACGCGCGAAACACCGCGTATTTCATTGATGATGCGGTTGGATACGTGGCCAAGGAAGCTGTATGGCAACTCGGCCCAATGCGCGGTCATGAAGTCAATGGTTTCCACGGCGCGCAGCGCGATCACCCATTCGTAGGCGCGAGCGTCGCCCACTACGCCCACTGATTTCACTGGGAGGAATACGGCAAACGCCTGGCTGACGCTGTCGTAGAGATCGGCTTTGCGCAGCTCCTCGATAAAGATGGCGTCGGCACGCGCTAGCAACTCGGCGTACTCCGGCTTTACTTCGCCCAGGATGCGCACGCCGAGGCCGGGACCAGGGAACGGATGGCGATAGACCATTTCGCGCGGCAGGCCGAGCTCGACGCCGATGCGGCGCACTTCGTCCTTGAACAATTCACGCAGTGGTTCGACCAGCTTGAGCTTCATGTGCTCGGGCAGGCCGCCGACGTTGTGGTGGCTCTTGATGACGTGCGCCTTGCCGGTCTTGCTGCCGGCGGACTCGATCACGTCGGGATAGATGGTGCCCTGCGCCAGCCACTTCACCTGGCCGTTGCCGCTCGCAGTGACTTTGGCCGACTCCTCGTCGAAGATTTCCACGAACAGACGGCCGATGATCTTGCGCTTGGCTTCCGGATCGGCCACGCCTTCGAGTGCCTTGAAGTAGCGCTCCGCGGCGTTGACGCGGATGACCTTGACGCCCATGTGTTCGGCCATGGTGGCCATGACCTGGTCCCCTTCCTGCCAACGCAAGAGGCCAGTGTCGACGAAGACGCACGTGAGCTGGTCGCCGATCGCGCGATGCAGCAGCGCAGCGACGACGGAGGAGTCCACACCCCCCGATAAGCCGAGCAGCACGTGATCCTTGCCGACCTGTTCGCGCACGCGGGCGATCTGGTCGTCGATGATGTGCGCTGCGGTCCACAGCGTCTGGCAACCGCAGATGTCGGTGACGAAGCGCTTGAGCAGCGCAGTGCCTTGCTTGGTGTGCGTCACTTCCGGATGGAATTGCACGCCGTACCAGCGCTTGGCTTCGTTCGACATCGCCGCAACCGGAATGCGGTCTGTAGTGGCGGTGATGGTGAAACCGGGCGGCGCCTTGGCGACGTGGTCACCGTGGCTCATCCATACGTCCAGCGCCTGGAAGGAGTCGTGATCCGTCAGGCCGTTTAGCAGCTTGTCAGACGAAACCACATCCACGCGTGCGTGACCGAATTCGCGCGCATCGGCGGCTTCCGTGGCACCGCCCAATTGTGCGGCGAGCGTCTGCATGCCGTAGCAGATGCCGAGGATCGGCAGGCCTGAATCAAACACGTCCTGCGGCGCTTTCGGTGCGCCATGCACGGTGGTGGATTCCGGACCACCGGAAAGAATGATGCCCTTGGCGCCGAATGCGGCGATCTCGGCGGGGTTGTGGTCCCACGCCCATATCTCGCAGTAGACGCCGATTTCGCGAATGCGTCGCGCGATGAGTTGCGTGTACTGTGCGCCGAAATCGAGGATGAGGATTTTGTCGCTGTGGATGTTGGTCATGGCAGCGCAATGGAGGAATCAGGAAGAAGGCGGAAGTACTTCGCCGTCATCGCGGCGAAGGCCGGGATCCAGTGGAAACACGTCGCGCCAAGCACTCAACCAATGTCGTGTGCTTCGCACGCGTACCACACTGGATTCCGGCCTGCGCCGGAATGACGAGCGGCAATCACGAATTGAGCCGATAGTTCGGCGCTTCCTTCGTGATCTGGATATCGTGCGGATGCGCTTCGGTGACGCCGGCCGAGGTGACTTTCACGAACTGCGCCTTGTTGCGCACGTCCTCGATTGTCGCGGCACCGAGGTAACCCATCGAAGCGCGCAGGCCACCGATCAACTGATGGATGATGTTGCGCAGCGGACCGCGGTACGGCACGCGGCCTTCGATGCCTTCGGGCACCAGCTTGTCGGCGTCGGCTTCTTCCTGGAAGTAGCGATCCTTGGAACCCAGCGCCATGGCGCCAAGCGAACCCATGCCGCGATAGCTCTTGTAGGAACGGCCTTGGAACAGTTCCACTTCACCCGGCGATTCTTCGGTGCCGGCGAACATGGAGCCGAGCATGACGGTGGATGCGCCGGCGGCGAGCGCCTTCGGAATATCGCCCGAGTAGCGGATGCCACCATCGGCGATCAGCGGGATGCTGTCCTTCAGCGCGCTGGCGACCATGTCGATGGCCGTGATCTGCGGTACGCCGACACCGGCGACGACACGCGTGGTGCAAATCGAACCTGGGCCTACGCCCACCTTCACCGCGTCGGCGCCAGCGTCGCGCAATGCGAGTGCGGCATCGCCGGTGACGATGTTGCCGGCGATCAACTGCACCTGCGGGAAATTCTTCTTTACCCACGCAGCACGCTCGATCACGCCCTGCGAATGGCCATGCGCGGTATCCACCACGATCACGTCCACGCCGGCTTCGACCAAGGCGGCGACGCGCTGTTCGGTATCGCCACCGACGCCGACGGCGGCGCCGACGAGCAGACGTTCATGCGCATCCTTGGCGGCGTCAGGGTTGTCGCGGGCTTTCTGGATATCCTTGACGGTGATCAGTCCGCGCAGCTGGAACGCGTCGTTGACCACCAGCACTTTTTCGATGCGGTTCTTGTGCAGCAGTTGCAGTACGTCGTCCTGGCTGGCGCCTTCGCGTACGGTGACCAGCTTCTCTTGGCGCGTCATGATGTTGCGCACGGGGTCATCGTGCTTGCGCTCGAAGCGCAGATCGCGGCTGGTGACGATGCCGACCAGCTGCTCCCCTTCCACCACCGGCACGCCGGAGATGTTGTGCGCGCGGGTGAGCTTGAGCACGTCGCGGATCGACGTGTGCGGGGTAACGGTAATGGGGCTGCGAATGACGCCGGCTTCGAACTTCTTGACCAGGCGCACTTCGGCGGCCTGCTGCTCGGCAGTCATGTTCTTGTGGATGATGCCGATGCCGCCGTTCTGGGCCATGGTGATGGCGAGGCGGGCTTCGGTGACGGTGTCCATGGCGGCGGACACGATGGGGATGTTCAGGCGAAGGTTCTGCGTGAGCCGGGTGGAGGTGTCCACGTCGCGCGGCAAGACTTGGGAATGGGCCGGGACGAGGTAGACGTCGTCGTACGTAAGGGCCTCGGCGAGGATGCGCATGGAAAAGTCCCGCTGCAAAGAGAGGATTATACGCGGGAGTTAGTTTCGGCGCGAGTTTTGCTTTGGTTTTTGTCGTCCAGCGGGGTATGCGGGCAGGAGGAAAACCCCGCATGCGCAGGCGTGGCAATGCGGGGATTTCATCCAGCCTCCGAAGACGGCTTGACTCAGGGGTCGCGTGCTTCCGCCGCTTCCAGGGTGTTTTCCATCAAGGTGGCTACAGTCATTGGACCCACGCCGCCAGGCACCGGCGTAATCCAGCTGGCACGCTCCGCAGCCGGCGCGAACTCCACATCACCCACGAGGCGTCCGTCGTCCAGGCGATTGATACCCACGTCCACGACGACGGCACCGGGCTTTACCCACTCGCCTTTGACCAAGCCGGGCTTGCCGACGGCCACGACCAGGATGTCGGCTTGCCGTACGTAGGTTTCCAGGTCGCGGGTAAAACGATGGCAGCACGTGGTGGTGCACCCGGCAATCAACAGCTCCAACGCTAAGGGACGGCCGACATGGTTGGAGACGCCTACGACCACGGCATGCTGACCGCGCACTGGCCGATCGGTGTGGCCCAACAGCGTCATTACGCCGCGCGGCGTACACGGGCGCAAGCCGAAGCGGCGCAACGCAAGGCGGCCGACGTTGACGGCCTGGAAGCCATCCACGTCCTTGTTGGGATCGATGCGATCGACCAGCGCGTCTTCGTCGATGTGGTCCGGCAACGGCGACTGCACCAGGATGCCGTGAATCGCCGGATCGGCATTGAGCTTGTCGATCAGCGCAAACAGTTCGTCCTGCGTGGCACTGGTCGGCAGGTCGTAGTCGAAAGAGCGGAAGCCCACCTGGTGGCAGGCCTTGCGCTTGTTGCGCACGTAGACGGAAGACGCCGCATCGTTGCCAACCAGTACCACGGCCAGGCCGGGTTCCACTTTGCCTTGGGCCTTGCGCTCGCTGACACGCTTGGCGATGCGTTCCAGCAGTTCCTGGGCGATGCGTTTGCCGTCGAGTATGCGTGCGCTCATGGTGGGTCCTGGCTGGCGAAGTGCGCATTATCCCATGCATCTCCGAAGGAGATGCATCATCAATAACGTTGCCTTTTCGCGCTTGCCTTCTCTCCCCTCCGGGGGAGAATCTTGCGGCATAGCAAAAACGTTGCTCGCCTCAGCCCGTTGAGCAGAACCGCTCGATGTCCTCGTAGCCGTGAAATTCGGCAGCCGCACCACAGCCGGGACAGCCGGGATCGCGCGGCAGGCGCGTCTCGCGAAAACGCATGCCCAAGGCATCAAAAGACAACAGCCTGCCAACCAGCGATTCGCCGACGCCAAGGATCAGCTTCAACGCCTCGGTCGCTTGCAGCAGTCCCACGATACCCGGCAGTACGCCGAGCACGCCGGCTTCCGCGCAATTGGGTGCATCGGCTGCGTCGGGTGGCTCGGGGAACAGGCAGCGGTAGCACGGCGAATCTTCACGGCGTGGATCGAAGACGCCAACCTGGCCGGTAAAGCGCTCGACGGCGCCATACACCATCGGCACGTTCAAGCGCCGCGTCGCCGCGGCAATCAAATAACGCGCGGGAAAGTTATCCGCGCCGTCGATGACCAGATCGTGGCCACGCAGCAGCTGCTCCACGTTGCCTGCACGCAGGCGCTCGTTACACAGGTCCACTCTCACGCGCGGGTTGAGCGCATTCAAGGTCATGCGCGCCGATTCGGTCTTGGACATGCCAACACGTGCGTCGGCATGGATGACCTGGCGATGCAGGTTGGAGCGCTCGACGCGATCGTCATCGATCAGCGTAAGCCGCCCCACTCCGGCCGCGGCCAGATAAAGCGCGGCGGGTGCGCCGAGGCCGCCGGCTCCCAGCAATACGATGCTGGCCTGGCCAAGTTTGTGTTGCCCAGCTTCTCCGAGCTGCGGCAAGCGCAGCTGCCTTGAATAACGTTCCGCGGAATCCGTATCGAGTTGTGTGGCACTGATCGGCAAACCTTCGCTTTTCCACCGCTCGAAGCCGCCCGTCACCGAGGTGACGTTTCGGTAACCCATCCGCTGCAAAGCTTCCGCAGCAAACAGGGAGCGAACACCGCTGCCGCACAGCGTGAGTATGTCCCGCTCGCGATTGGGTTCCTGGCTTTCGATGCGCAGCTCAAGAAAGCTGCGTGACAAAGGCAATGCGCCAACGGGCGAACCGGTAGCGCGTTCGTTGTCGTCGCGCACGTCAATCAGCAAGGCCCCTTGGGCCTGTTTGCGCAGGGCTTCGGCAGGAGAAAGCTCGGGTACGCGTTGGCGTAGCTCGGCAAGCCAGGATTCGCGGTCGAGGGTGCTCATGCGAATAGTCTAGCTCGTCGCAAGCCAGCGTCGCCCGCGGACGCTCCGAAGGCTGGGATGAACCCGTCATTGGCATCCGAACGACAGCTGAGATGTCGATCCGGTCTACGAATAGGCAGTTTCGGGCTTACTTCTTGCGCCGCTTCATCTCGCGGATCATCCGCTGGCGCTTGCGCTGCTGTCCTTCGGTCAGCACGTTGCGCTTGCCCGCAAAAGGATTCTCGCCATCGCGGAAATCAATGCGGATCGGCGTGCCTTCCAGTTTGTAGCGCTGGCGGAAGAAGTTTTCCAGATAACGGCGATAGGCCGGTGCGATGTGCTTGGTACGGCTGCCGTGGATCACGATGGTCGGCGGGTTGCTGCCGCCAGGATGCGCAAAGCGCAGCTTCGGTGCATGCCCGCGTACCAGCGGCGGCTGATAGCCCTGATAGGCACGCTCAAGCGTGCGGGTGAGATCGGAAGAAGTAAGCTCGCGTGTTGCGGAGGTATGTGCACGTACGATCGCGCGCATCAGCTCGCGCAATCCCGAACCGTGCAGGGCAGAGATAAACACTTGCTTGGCCCAATCGGCAAAGACAAGCCGGCGTTCGAGCGCGCGCTGGCATTGCTCGCGCGCGTAAGGTTCCATGTCGTCCCACTTGTTGACCGCAATCACCAGAGCCCTGCCCTCGTCGATCGCATGACCGATCAGGGTGAGGTCCTGGTCGGCAAGGTTTTCGCGCGCATCGATCATCACCACCACGACTTGCGCGGCGGCCATTGATTGCAGTGTCTTGATGACGCTGAATTTCTCCACGCCTTCGTCGACTTTGGACTTGCGGCGCACGCCGGCCGTGTCGATCAAGGTGTAACGCTTGCCGTCGCGTTCCAGCGGCACGCGGATCGGGTCGCGCGTGGTGCCGGCGACGTCGGAAACGATCAGCCGGTTTTCGCCGAGCAGGCGATTGATGAGCGTGGACTTACCGGCATTGGGACGGCCAACGATGGCGACGCGGATGCTGCCTTCGTCTTCCGGCGCGAGTTCTTCATGCGCGTCTTTCGCCAACATGGGCAGCACTGCGGCGACCAGCTCTTCCGTGCCGCGATTGTGCGCAGCGGACAAGGGAAGCGTCTGGGCAATGCCGAATACGGCAAACTCGGCCAGAGCGTGCTGTACGTCCAGGCCATCGGTTTTGTTGACCGCGGCAATGATGGGTTTGCCGCTGCGGCGCAGCTCATCGAGGATGCTGCGATCCTGCGGCAAGAGACCATCGCGCGCATCGACCACAAACACCAGCACCTGCGCCTCGTCGATGGCCAGGCGCACCTGTTGTGCAGTGAGCGCGTCGAGACCTTCTTCGACACCGGACAAACCGCCGGTGTCGACCACGACGAAGGGATTCGGACCGGTACGGCAAACCCCATAGTGGCGATCGCGCGTGACGCCCGGCATATCGGCCACCAGGGCGTCGCGGCTGCGCGTCAGCGCGTTGAAGAGGGTCGATTTACCGACGTTGGGACGACCGACCAGGGCGATGACGGGCAGCACGAAACATGCATCCAGTGATTACTTCGCACCGAGACGATAGGCGGCGATATGGCCCTCGACGTCTTCGATATAGACCAGGCCATTGGCCACCACCGGCTCCGCGCGGATGGCCTTCTTCGAAAGACGCTCGCGCCCGGCCAGCGCGCCGTCGCCGGTCTGCAGCCAATGCACGTAGCCTTCGATGTCGCCGACCACGACATAGTCGCCCTGCACTGCCGGCGCCGTCAGCCAGCGGTACTTGAGGCCGTCGTTCTTCCACATGTCGGCGCCGCTGCTCTTGTCGAACGCCCACACCTGCGAGTCGGTGTTGACGCCAAACAGGCTGTTGCCGCCCAGTGCCATGGAGGTATAGGTGGAGAACGGGCGCGCCCACAGCGGACGACCGCTGGGGCCATCCACAGCGGTGAGGCTGCCGTGGTATGCCGAAGCGTAGAGCGTGCTGCCATCGAGCACGACACCGCCATCGGCATCGCTCATGCGCTCGATGTCGGTACGGCCTTCGCCCGTCGCCAGCTTCTGTTCCCACAGCTTTTCGCCGTTGTCCTCGCGCAGCGCCATCAGCTTGCCGTCGTCGCTCCCGAAGAACACCACACCGTTGGTGGCGAGCAACGAACCGTTGCCGCGCAGGCTGAGCAGCGGCACGCTGCCCTGGTCATTCACCCAGCGGCGCTCGCCGGTGCTGCTGTCTAGGCCATAGATGCGGCCGTCCTGCGTGCGAACCAGCACGAGCCCATTGTTGATCACGGGCGAATCGATCACTTCGGATGGCAGCGTAGCGACCCAGCGCTGGCTGCCGTCCTTGGAGCTGAGGCCGTACACATGGCCGTCGAGCGTGCCGATGGCGAGCAGATCGCCATCCACTGCCGGGCCGCCCGCATAAAAGGCATCTTTACGCTTCTTGTCGCCCCAACCAAACCAGCCATGCGTGCGGCTCTTGGTTTCCCAGAGGGTCTTGCCGGTATTGGCATCGAGCGCGGCAATGGCGCCATCCGTGCTGGCGGCATACAGCACGCCGTTCACGACGGTGGGCTCCATGCGCACACCGCTCACGCCAGCGCCATGGCCCACGCGCTCTTTCCAAACCCGCGTGACTTGCACGGTCGGCTTGAAGTCTTTGGCCAGCGGCATCGGCGGCTGGATGTTTTCTTTCTTGAAGGAATGACAGCCAGCGAGCGCTACCAGCGAGCCGGTCACTACGATCAGCCAAAAACGTTTCATGCACCCTGCTTCCCGGCCGCGGCCAGATCGTCGATTTTCATTTGCACTTCATTGTCCGGGGATACATTCGACCCCATCGCGCTCACTGCCGCCTGGTAGGCCTTGCGGGCATCGTCGCGCCGTCCCAGCTTGACCAGCGCATCGCCGCGTAGTTCCTGGCTCTCGATGGCGTAGCTGTTGGGTGGCATGCGATCCAGCGCATTGAGGGCTTCCTGGGCATTGCCCTTGGCCATCTGCACGTGTGCGATGCGCAATTCCACCAGCGCCTTCAGCTCCGGACTGGGGGCGTGCTGCTCTGCCCAGGCAAGCGAATCGAGTGCTTTGTCGAACTGCTTGTCTTCGGCCTGGCGGCGCGCACGATCGCTCACGGCGAACAGCGCGTAAGGCGTATCAGAGTAATCCTTCATCAACTGCTGGATGATCACGTCGACGGCATTGGTGTTACCCGTGTCGAGCACGCCTTGCAATTGCTGGTAAAGACCAGATGCCTGCAGCTGGTGCCCCGCCTGATGGTTGCGCCATTGCTGGTAACCAAAAATGGCGATCAAGCCAATGACGACACCCACAGCGATCGACAGGCCATTCTGCCGCAGCCACTTTTGTACGCGTTCGCTCTGTTCGTAGTCGTCGTAAGCATTGAATGCCATGCAATCACCGTATCGCGAGGTAACGCCGGAAGGCGTGGAAAAGGCGTTCTGTAGCCGCCGCTATCCAACGACGGCGGCATTGGCCGCCCGGCGGGCGGACAATGCGCAAGCATAACCGATCGAAGGGGGGCGAGGGCTAGCGCCCCGCCCTTTCAAGCACCGGCAGGCGTTGCCTTGCCGTCCTGAATGTCGACGCGGAAATGCGCGATATTGGCGCGGCGATAGGCGTCGAGCGTCATCGGCTGGCCATCCACGGTCACCTGCGCGCCGTTGGCGTTGCCGATGCGCACTTCCAGCGGCTGATCGCTGTGATAGGTCTTGGTGGAGCCTGCCGGCAGCAAGCCGTATTCCAGCCGCGTGCCGTCCTTGCTGATCACTTCGACCCAGCTTGCGTTGGTCAGGCTGAGCGTCAGGCTATGCGCTCCACTGCCGACCGCAGCTTCCGGCGCATTGCCAACGGCGGGTGCCGTCGTGGCCGGTTCGTTGTCGAGATTGGGCATGGGCACCATGGATGCCAGCAACGGCTGTTGCGCGGCCGCCGGGTTCGGGGCGGAAGCGGCCATCGCGGGCGCTACGGCGGCGGGAGCCTGTGCCACGGCCATGTTGCCTGGCAGTACCTTCGCCACGCTGCTGGCAGCTGCCGGCGCGGCTGGTGGCGGTGCATCCTGCTGCGCCACCGGCGCGGCATCGAGCGGCGACAGGTGACTCATGTCGCGCGAAAGCGTACCGCGCATGCCTAGCCATACCGTGGGCACCGCGATCACCAGCGTCAGCACGACGTAGGTGGCGGCCTTGGCGTACTGGTCCAGCAGATAGCGCGAATGCGACACGCCACCGGTGGATACCAGCTTCGGCTGTGCCGGCTTGAGCTTGGCGACAGCCGCCTCGATCTCGCTTTCGTCGATTTCGAGATAGCGCCCGTAAGTGCGCAGATAGCCGCCCAGGTATACCTGATAGTCGATGCCGCTGAAGTCGTTGCTTTCCAGCTGGCTCAGCACGCGCACCGGCAAATGCAGGGCATGGCCGCAGGATTCCAGATCCAGACCACGCGCTTCGCGCACTGCACGCAGCCGCGAACCAAAACCAGGCATTTCGTTGAAGCGGAATTCGGCAGCGTTCTGTTCCATGTTCGCTGCGGCCGTGGCGGGCGTTTCGGAATGAGTCTCCTCATGCGCTGCCGGATTGGACTGCTCGGAAATCATGGGTGTACGGATGAATTGAGGGCACGTGCCTGTTCCGAATCCGGGAACTGGCTAAGCAGCCGTTTGCTGTAGTTCTGGGCAGCATCCCTGTTACCCAAGTGAGATTCGATGTCGTAGCCGAGCTTCAACGAGTCGGCATTGAATTGCCCCATGGCGTCCAGACGCTGCAGGAATGCACTGGCGTCGAAGTAGGCCTGCTTGAGATAAAGCACATGCGCCAGCTGCAACAAAGCATTGGCATTCTTCGGATTGATCTGCACCGCCCGGCGCAGGTTCGTTTCGGCGCCGGCTTGATCACCCATCTGCAGCTGGCAGATGCCCTGGTTGGCGAGCGCCACGTCCGGCGTCTTGTAGAACGGATCGGCAAGCGCCTTGGTGAAATACTGCATGGCATCCTGCCCCTTGCCGATACGGCACAGGAACTGGCCCAGGTTGTTGTTGGTATCGCCTTTGTCGGGCTGCAATGCCTGCGCGCGGCGGTAATGCGCCTCCGCATTCGGCACATCGTTGATGCGTTCGTAGATGTACGCCATCACGGTCTGCGCCGGCACGAAGGTGGGATCGTCCTGGACCGCGATCTTCACTTTTTCCAGCGCGCCCTGGAGATTGCCGATCTCGATGTAGTGCTGGGCCAGGCGCGTATGCACATCGGCCGCGCTTTGCGCTTTTTCCGCCTTGGTCTGCTTGGGTAACGTAGGCTCGGGCGGCGGGGTTGGCTGCGTCATCGATCGGTGACAGCCCGCCAGCAGCGCTGCCAGGCAGATACCGAGCAAGATGATGCGATTACGCCGCATGGGCAGTCCCCTCGTCCAGACGCTTGCGGAATTCGGCCTGGCGACGCGTGCGATCGAGCACTTGCCCTTTCAGCTGGCCGCAGGCTGCGTCGATGTCGTCGCCGCGCGTACGACGCAGCATGGTCAGAATGTTTGCGTTGAGCAGTTGGGTCTGGAATGCGCGAATGACGTCCGGCTCGGAGCGCTCGAAGCGCGTGCCCGGGAACGGGTTGAACGGAATCAGATTGACCTTGCAGGTCGGCAGCTTGCGCATGAACTTGATCAGCTGGCGCGCATGCTCCGGCTGGTCGTTTACGCCTTTCATCAAGGTGTATTCGAACGTGATGGAAGTGCGCGGCTTGCGATCGATCCAGCGCTGGCACGCGGCCACCAGCTCGGCAATCGGAAAACGCTTGTTGAGCGGGACCAATTCCGTGCGCAGCTCATCGTTGGCCGCATGCAGCGATACCGCCAGCGATACGTCGATGCTTTCGGAAAGCTTGTCGATCATCGGCACCAGGCCGGCTGTCGACAGCGTCACGCGCTTGGAAGCAAGGCCGAAGCCAAGGTCGTCGCGCATCAGGCTCATCGCCTTCACGACGTTGTCGAAATTCAACAGCGGCTCGCCCATGCCCATCATCACCACGTTGGTGATGCGGCGGTTCTGGTGCGTGACGTTGCCCAGATGCTTAGCAGCCACCCACATCTGCCCGATGACTTCGGACGTGGCGAGGTTGCGGTTGAAGCCCTGCGTGGCGGTGGAACAGAACTGGCAGTTCAAGCCGCAACCCACTTGCGAAGACACGCACAGCGTGCCGCGGGTGGGTTCGGGGATGTAGACCGCTTCGACGGCATTGCCACCGTCCATGCCCAGCAGCCATTTGTGCGTGCCGTCGGCAGCGCCTTTGTCGAACAGCGTCCTGGGCGGACCGACGTAGCACGTGGCCTCAAGCTTGGCGCGCAGCGCCTTGCCCACGTCGGTCATGTTTTCGAAGTTGTCTTCCAGGCGGTGATAGATCCATTTCATCACCTGCTCGGCGCGATACGGCTTCTCGCCGAGCTGCGCGAAAAATTCACGCAGCCCTTGGCGATCGAAATCGAGCAGATTGACTTTTTCCACCTGGTTCACTTGCGTTATTCGTTAGCGCGGAAACACTTCGGTTGTAGCGAAGAAATAAGCGATCTCGACTGCAGCGGTTTCCGCAGCATCCGAACCATGCACGGCATTGGCATCGATCGAGTCGGCGAAATCAGCGCGAATCGTGCCCTTGGCGGCTTCCTTCGGATTGGTCGCGCCCATCAGTTCGCGATGCTTGAGAACAGCATTCTCACCCTGCAGCACCTGGATCATCACCGGGCCGGAGATCATGAATTCCACCAGTGCGTTGAAGAAGGGACGCTCGCGATGCACAGCGTAGAAACCTTCTGCTTCCTTGCGCGAAAGATGCTTCATCTTTGCCGCAACGACTTTCAGGCCCGCCTTCTCGAAGCGTGCATAGATTTCACCGACAACATTCTTGGCAACGGCATCGGGTTTGATGATGGAAAGGGTGCGCTCCAGCGCCATGCGGTCTGCTCCGGTTATGCGGACTAATTGGATGGGCGGTCTGACAGGACAGCGTCAGAAGGAAAGATAGAACTAAATTCGTATCGGAATGCGGATTTAGCTCACGAAAGTTTGACAGATTCTAGCCCATAAGCAACCCCGCTCCGAGCGCCGTGCAAACGACTGTTTGACTGCTCCAGGGCGCCACGCGTATCCTCAAACGATCGTTTGAACTACTCGACAGGCGTGTGCCCGTGAACAGTTCTGCTTCTACGAAGGAACGCATCCTGACCGCGGCCGAAGCGCTGTTCGCCCAGCGCGGCTTCGAAGGCGCCTCGCTTCGACAGCTCACTGCCGCGGCGGGCGTGAACCTCGCCGCGGTGAATTACCACTTCGGTTCCAAGGACCACCTCGTCGAGCAGGTTTTCAAGCGCCGCCTGGACCAGCTCAATGCCCGTCGCCTGGCCGCCCTGAAGCAGATATCGGGCCAGCCGGAGACGACACTGGAAGACGTGCTGGCCGCCTTCATCCGCCCTGCCCTGGACCTTTCCCACGACGGTGGCGGCGGCCTGTTCATGCGCGTGCTGGCCCGCGCCTTCGCCGAACACGACGATGACCTGCGCAAGTTCCTGTCCGAGAACTATGGCCATGTGATGCGGCAGTTCACCGGCGAATTCGCCCGCCTGCTGCCGGACTTAAGCAAGGAGGAGCTGTACTGGCGCATCGATCTGGTGACCGGCGCCCTGACTCACGCCATGTCCGGCTTCGGCATCATCCAGCGCAAGAGCGACGTCAGCGAAACCACCCATCGCGAACAGACGGCCGAGCACCTGATCCGCTTCGCCGCCTCGGGCCTGCGCGCGCCCTGAATTTCCTCTCATCGGGAGGCCGCGCGCCTTCCACACCTTCTTTCTTACCTCGCTACGCATTCGTACCACGGAGAAGCCAATGACCGCTCCATCCCTCACGAAGTCCGCGCTACGCATCCGCAAGGCCGCGGTGCTCGGCGCCGGCGTCATGGGCGCGCAGATCGCCGCGCACCTGACCAACGCCGACGTCGAAACCGTGCTGTTCGACCTGCCCGCCAAGGAAGGCCCCAAGAGCGGCATCGCCCTCAGGGCGATCGAGAACCTGAAGAAGCTCTCGCCCGCCCCGCTGGCCGACGGCAACCGTGCAGCTGCCATCATTCCGGCCAACTACGAGACAGACCTCGACAAGCTGAAGGACGTCGACCTGGTGATCGAGGCGATCGCCGAACGGATGGATTGGAAGCTGGATCTCTACAAGAAGATCGCGCCGCACGTATCGCCCACCGCCATCCTGGCCAGCAATACCTCGGGCCTCTCCATCAACGGCCTGGCCGAAGCGCTGCCGGAAGAATTGCGTCATCGCTTCACCGGTGTGCACTTCTTCAATCCGCCGCGCTACATGCACTTGGTGGAATTGGTCCCCACCAAGCTCACCGACGCCAGCGTGCTCGAAGGCCTGGAAGCTTTCCTGACCACCACCGTCGGCAAGGGTGTGATCTACGCGAAGGACACGCCCAACTTCATCGGCAACCGTATCGGCGTGTTCTCGATGCTGGCGACCATGCATCACACCGAGCAGTTCAAACTCGGCTTCGACACGGTGGACGCGCTGACCGGCCCGGCCATCGGACGCCCGAAGAGCGCCACCTACCGCACCGCCGACGTGGTGGGCCTGGACACCATGGCTCACGTGATCAAGACCATGGCCGATACGCTGGCTGATGATCCCTGGCATGAATACTTCAAAGCGCCCGCGTGGTTGAGGGGACTGATCGAGCAAGGCGCGCTGGGCCAGAAAGCCGGTGCCGGGTTCTATCGCAAGGCCGGCAAGGACATCGTGGTGCTGGACGTTGCCAAGCGCGACTACCGCCCATCCGAACAGAAAGCGTCGGATGAGGTGTCCGCCATCCTCACCATCAAGGATCCGGCTGAGAAATTCAGCAAGCTGCGCGCCTCCAGTGATCCGCAAGCTCAATTCCTGTGGGCCACGTTCCGCGACCTGTTCCATTACACCGCCTATCACCTGGCCGATATCGCCGACACCGCACGCGACGTCGACTTCGCCATCCGCTGGGGCTACGGCTGGAAGCTTGGCCCGTTCGAAACCTGGCAGGCCGCCGGCTGGCAGCAGGTGGCGCAGTGGATCCAGGAGGACATCGACGCGGGCAAGGCGATGAGCAAGGCGCCGCTGCCGAAGTGGGTGACGGACGGCCGCAACGGCGTGCATGGCAAGAACGGCTCGTTCTCAGCCGCTGCCAATGCCGACAAGCCGCGCTCGCAGCATGCCGTGTACAAACGCCAGCTGTTCCCCGATGCGATCCTCGGCGAGAAATTCGACCACGGCAGCACCGTGTGGGAAAACGACGGCATCCGCCTGTGGACACTGGGTGACGACAACGTCGGCATCATCTCGTTCAAGACCAAGATGAACACGGTCAACGATCAGGTGCTCGACGGCATTCAGTACGCGATCGGCGTGGCAGAAGAAAAGCTCAAGGCCGTGGTGATCTGGCAGACGAGCGAGCCGTTCTCGGCCGGCGCGGACCTGAAGGGCGCGCTGAGCCTGCTGCAAGCCGGCAAGGTCAAGGAATTCGATGCCATGGTGGCCAACTTCCAGCGCACCAGCATGCGCATCAAGCATGCGCTGGTGCCGGTGGTGTCGGCCGTACGCGGCCTGTGCCTGGGTGGCGGCTGCGAATTCCAGATGCATTCGGCGCGCACCGTGGCCGCGTTGGAAAGCTACATCGGCCTGGTCGAAGCCGGCGTCGGCTTGCTGCCGGCCGGTGGCGGTTTGCACGAGCTGGCCATTCGCGCAGCACAGAGCAATCCCAGCGATCCGTTCGAAGCATTGAAGAAAGTGTTCGAGACGGTGGCGATGGCGAAAGTCTCCGGCAGCGCACTGGAAGCCAAGCAGCTTGGCCTGCTGCGCGATAGCGACGTGGTCGTGTTCAACGCCTACGAACTGCTGTATGTCGCCAAGCAGGTGGCCAGCTCGCTCGCCGAGAGCGGTTATCGCCCGCCGTTGTACGCCCGCAACATCCCGGTGGCCGGCGACGTCGGCACCGCCACGTTCAAGGCATCGCTCGCCAACCTGCAAGCCGGTTATTTCGCATCCGAACACGACGTGGCCATCGCCACGCGCATCGCCGACACATTGTGCGGCGGCGCGATCGAGCGCGGCTCGCTGGTGGACGAAGCGTGGTTGCTGGAGCTGGAGCGCAAGCACTTCGTGGAGCTGGCGCAGACGGAGAAAACGCAGGCGCGTATTGCGCACACGATGACGACCGGCAAGCCGCTGAGAAATTGAACCGTCGCCCCGGCGAAGGCTGGGGCCTAGCGACTTCGCACGCATCACCACAAAGACACTGGGTCCCGGCTTTTGCCGGGATGACGGCAAAGAAACCAACGCGCGTCGCCGCGATCCGCGCGACGCCACGGAGCAAACACCATGACCAAGCAAGTGCAAGACGCCTACATCGTCGCCGCCACCCGCACCCCGGTCGGCAAGGCGCCGCGCGGCGTATTCCGCAACACCCGCCCGGACGACCTGCTCGCCCACGTGATCCGCGCCGTGATGGCGCAGGCGCCGGGTATCGATCCGCATCGCATCGGCGACGTGATCGTCGGTTGCGCCATGCCCGAAGCCGAGCAAGGCATGAACGTGGCGCGCATCGGCCTGCTGCTGGCCGGCCTGCCCGATACCGTACCGGGGGTCACCGTCAACCGTTTCTGCTCATCCGGCCTGCAAGCCGTGGCGATGGCAGCTGACCGCATCCGTCTCGGTGAAGCCGATCTGATGATCGCCGCCGGTACCGAAAGCATGAGCATGGTGCCGATGATGGGCCATAAGGTGGCGATGAATCCGTCCATCTTCGACAACGAACACATCGGCATCGCCTACGGCATGGGCATCACCGCCGAAAACGTCGCCAAGCAGTGGAAGGTCTCGCGCGAAGCGCAGGATGCCTTCGCCGCGCAAAGCCATGACCGGGCCCTGGCTGCGATCAAGGCCGGCGAGTTCAAGGATGAGATCACCCCGTTCCAGCTGGACGACCACTACCCCGATCTCGCCACCCGCGGCATCAAGACCGACAGTCGCGTGATCGACACCGATGAAGGCCCCCGCGCCGGCAGTACGCCGGACGTGCTGGGCAAGCTCAAGACGGTGTTCCGCAACGGCCAGTTCGGCGGCAGCGTGACGGCCGGCAACTCTTCGCAGACCTCGGATGGCGCGGCCGCCGTGCTGCTGGCCAGCGAGCAGGCGATCAAGGACTACGGCCTCACGCCGCTCGCCCGTTTCGTCGGCTACTCAGTGGCTGGCGTGCGCCCTGAGATCATGGGCATTGGCCCGAAGGAAGCCATTCCGAAGGCGCTCAAGCAGACCGGCATCACGCAGGATCAACTGGACTGGATCGAACTGAACGAAGCCTTCGCCGCGCAGGCGCTGGCGGTGATCGGCGATCTCGCCCTGGATCAATCCAAAGTGAATCCCCTGGGCGGCGCCATTGCGCTGGGCCATCCGCTGGGCGCCACCGGCGCGGTCCGTACGGCGACGCTGGTGCACGGTTTGCGCCGTCGCAAGCAGAAGTACGGCATGGTGACCATGTGTATCGGCACCGGCATGGGTGCGGCGGGTGTGTTCGAAGCGGTTTGACGATAGCTCCCTCCCCTGCATGCAGGGGAGGGAGTCGTTCAACGGCGAGTGTGAAACGCAACGCTGTGACTTCGAACGCTTGTCCTCCCCGCTCACCAAGCGAATAATGCGACACGTTGCGGCGCGCGCCCCGATGCGCCCACGCCCTGAGCGCTTCGACATCCTCGCCACCAGGCGTAGGCCCCGCTGCGCTCGCTGCAGGAACCGTCGTGAGCGCGTTGAGTGAGGAAAAGCTGGAGCTGCCGGCCACCGATCAGCCGGCCTATCCCGACTACCGCGTGATATCCCTGATCGTCGGCTGCGCGATCTTCCTGGAGCAGGTCGACGGCACGGTGCTCGCCACTGCCCTGCCCACCATGGCGCGCGACTTCGGCGTTTCCGCGCCGGCCATGAGCGTGGCGATTACCAGTTATCTGCTTGCATTGGCGGTCCTCATCCCGGTCAGTGGCGCCATGGCCGACCGCTTCGGTGCCAAGCGCGTGTTCAACAGCGCGATGGTGGTGTTCATCATCGGCTCGATCCTGTGTTCGCTCACGCATACCCTCTCGATGATGGTGGCGGCGCGACTGGTGCAGGGCACCGGCGGCGCCATGATGGGGCCGGTGGGCCGGTTGGTGATCCTGCGCACGGTGGAGCGCAAGCATCTGGTGTCGTCCATGATGTGGACGCTGATCCCGGCCGTGCTCGGCACCATGGCCGGACCGCCGCTGGGCGGTTTCATCGTGCAGTACTTCGACTGGCGCTGGATCTTCTACATCAATGTGCCGATCGGCATGCTGGGCTATTGGCTGGTACGGCGCTACGTGCCGGAGGTGCATTGCGGAACGCGGCCAGCACCGTTCGACTGGCTGGGGTTTGCGCTGTGCAGTATCGGCTTGAGCTGCCTGCTGTTCGGCCTGGAGCTGTTCGGCCAGAACACCGATGCACACAACGGCGTGGTCCTCGTGGCCATCGGCACCGCTGCGTGCCTGGCTTACATCAAGCACGCCGGGCGGCGCGAGCATCCGGCCGTGGATCTCACCCTGCTGCGCATCGACTCGTTCCGGCTATCGGTGATTTCCGGCGCGCTGATGCGTATCACCCAGGGCGCACAACCGTTCCTGCTGCCGCTGTTGTTGCAGATCGGGCTGGGTTTCTCGGCGTTGCGCAGCGGGCAGTTGATTCTGGCCATTTCCGTCGGGGCTCTGCTCGCCCGACTCCTTACCACCCGCCTGCTGCGCTGGATCGGCTTTCGCCGCGTGATGGTCTACAACGGCGTGCTGGCCGGGCTGAGTTATGCCGTCTGCGCGTTCTTCCGCACGGATTGGCCGTTCTGGCTGATGTTCGGCATGCTGGTGTGTTGCGGCGTGATCATGTCGGTGCAGTTCACCGCCTATAACACGATCGCGTACGAAGCCGTGCCGACCGAGCGCATGAGTGCCGCCAACAGTTTCTATTCCACCTTGCAGCAACTGATGCTGTCGGTGGGCGTGTGCTGTGGCGCGCTGATCCTCAAGCTGGCCATGGTCGCCAGCCACAACAGCGAACCGAGCCGCCTGAACTTCTCCGTGGCGTTTTTGGTGGTCACCCTGATTTCGCTCAGCTCCACCTATTGGCATCGGGCTTTCGCGCCGGATGCGGGACATGAAATGAGTGGGCATCGGCATCGCTAAGCCGGACTCACTGTTTCCCTGGCGAGCATTCCTTGTCGCGGCGACCGGCCTTATCTTGCGCGGCATCCGAAACAATCGAGGTATTCCATGATCGAACGTCGTCCTTTCGAAAGCCTTGGCGGTGCTGATCACGGCTGGCTCAAGGCCAAGCATCATTTTTCGTTCGCGAGCTACCACGACAACAAGCGCATGGGCTGGGGCGCGCTGCGTGTGTGGAACGACGATGCCATCGCCGCGCAGACCGGCTTTCCGCCGCATCCGCATGCGGATATGGAAATCATCACCTACGTGCGCGAAGGCGCGATCACGCATCGTGACAACCTGGGCAACCAGGGCCGCACCGTGGCCGGCGACGTGCAAGTGATGAGCGCAGGCAGCGGCATCACGCACAGCGAGTACAACCTTGAATCCGACACCACGCGCATCTTCCAGATCTGGATCATTCCGGACGAACGCGGCCGCGCGCCTTCATGGGGCACGAGACCATTCCCCGTGGGTGAGCGCTCTGGGCGTTTCGTGGCCCTCGCCAGCGGCATGGAAGGCGATACGGATACGCTGCCCTTACGCACCAACGCCCGCGTACTCGGCGCCACCCTCAAAGCGGGTGAAACAGCGCGGTACACGTTGGACAAACAACGCTACGCCTATCTTGTGCCGGCCAAAGGTGCGGTGGAGGTGAACGGCGTTCGCGTCGATGCTCGCGACGGTGTGGCGATTCGCGACGAAACTGCGCTGGAAGTGAAGGCGCTCGAAGATGCGGAACTCGTGTTGGTCGACTCAAGCCCGTAATAAAGCCAAGAGGTCACCGTAGGTTGGGTTATCCCCCGGATCAAGTCCGGGGCAACCCAGCCCACCCATTGGAAGCTTTACAGATGACATCCATGCAAGCCATCGACATTCCCCGTTTCGGTGGCCCGGAAGTGCTGCGGCTCACCGGGCGCCCAATACCGCAACCAGGCGTCGGCGAAGTGCTGATCAAGGTCACGGCATCCGGCGTAAATCGTCCAGACGTGTTCCAGCGTCAAGGCCACTACGCACCGCCACGCGGCGCTTCCGATCTGCCCGGACTGGAAGTCGCGGGCGAAGTGGTGGAAGGCGATTTCAGCGGCAGCAATCCACTCGGGCTCAAGCGCGGCGATAGTGTGTGCGCCTTGCTGGCCGGCGGCGGCTACGCGCAATACGCCGTGGCACCGCTGGGTCAGTGCTTGCCGGTGCCACCCGGCATCAGCGTGCTTGAAGCCGCGTCGCTGCCGGAAAATTACTTCACCGTGTGGAGCAACGTTTTCGACCGCGGCAGGCTTGGGCTGCGCGAGGATGGCTCAAAAGAAAGCCTGCTGGTGCAAGGCGGCTCCAGCGGCATTGGCGTGACGGCGATCCAGCTTGCGCATGCCTTCGGCCATCCGGTGTTTGCCACCGCGGGCAACGATGAAAAGTGCCGTGCTTGCGAATCGCTCGGCGCACGTGCCATCAACTACCGCAGCGAGGATTTCGTCGAACGCGTCAAAAGCGAGACGGGCGGCCGTGGCGTCGACGTCGCCTTGGATATGGTTGCCGGCGATTATGTACCGCGCGAATTGGATGCCCTGGCCGATGATGGACGGCTGGTGATCATCGCTACGCTCGGCGGCATGAAAGCTACCATCGATGCCGGCATGGTGATGCGCCGGCGCCTGCATGTCACCGGTTCTACGCTGCGTGCGCGGTCGGTTGCCTTCAAGTCGGCCATTGCGAAGGAACTACATGAGCATGTGTGGCCGTTGTTTGCCGAAAAGCGGCTGCGTCCGGTGATCCATGGCGTATTTCCGGCGCAGGAGGCCGCGCGTGCGCATGCATTGATGGAAAGCAGCGCGCATATCGGAAAAATTTTGCTGCGCTGGTAAGCCTTATTGCCGTCATTCCAGCGAAAGCTGGAATCCAGCGACTTGAAAATCTGCAAAGGCACTGGATTCCAGCTTTCGCTGGAATGACGAGTTGATGGCACTGAATTTCCATGGAAAATTTTCGATGCGGGGTGCTATGCCCACGCATTTCTGAAGGACCTCATTTTCCCCGGACAGCAGTGCGCGAAAGCGGGAATGACGACCATGAAGGAATGCATGCCTCCCCAAAAGGCCGGGATTTCATCCCAGCCTACAAACTCGGCCCATGACACTGGGTGCAACGAGCATGGTGTTTACGCTTTCGAGAAGGGGAACGCCAATACATCAGCGATCCTGTCGGTGCCCGCCATGCACATCAGCAAACGCTCGATGCCCATCGCCACGCCCGCGCAATCAGGCATGCGTCCCAGCACCGCCAACAACTGCTCGTCGATCGGCATTTCGCGCAGACCTCGTTCGCGTCGACGTGCATTGTCGCGTTCGAACCGCGAACGTTGCTCAGCCGCATCGTTGAGTTCGTGATAGCCGTTAGCCAACTCATGCGGCCCAAGGTAGAGTTCGAAACGCTCCGCCAACGGTGGGTCACCTGGGCGAATGCGCGCCAGTGCACTCTGGCTGGCAGGATAATCGTGAATCACGGTGATCCGGTCACGCGGAAATGCTGGCTGCAGCTTGTGGGTAATCAACAGATCAAGCCAATCGTCGCGCGTAAGGCCCTCGGGATTGATGTGGTACTGCGCCAGCGGTGCACGCAGTTCGTCGATCTGGGCGTGCAGCGGGTCCAGTCCAAGCTCGTCGAGAAACAGCTGCCGATAACCCTCGATCAATATCTCGGCGCGGCGTCCCACCAAGGCAAGCGCAGCTTCGACCAAGGCGATGGTTTCTTCCATCAATTGCCGGTGCGTCCAGCCGACGCGATACCACTCCAGCATGGTGAACTCGGGGTTATGCCGTTCCCCGGCTTCGCCGTTGCGGAATACTCGCCCAAGTTCATAGCAATCGCCGACGCCGTCAGCGAGCAGGCGTTTTAGGGGATATTCCGGCGAGGTGCGCAACCAGCGCTCGCGTGAACCGGCATCCACGTGACCATGAAACGGCGCGTGGAAACTTTCGATATTCGGATCGGTATTGCCTGCGGCAGACAGAATCGGCGTTTCCACTTCCAGCACACCGCGATCGGCAAAGAACGTGCGGATCACGGCGTACAGTTTGGCGCGGCCCTGCAGGCGCTGGCGAAACGGTGCGACGTTGTTGATCGTGGCATCCATCGTGATCAGGCTCCATGCTTCTTGAACAGCGCCAGCAATTGCGCTTCATCCCACACATCCACGCCCAACTCGTGCGCCTTGTCGAGTTTGGAGCCGGCCGCCTCGCCCGCCACCACGAAGCTGGTCTTCTTCGACACGCTGCCGGAGACTTTCGCGCCGAGCGCTTCCAGCTTTTCCTTGGCTTGGTCGCGCCCCATGCTGGACAGCGTGCCGGTGAGCACGGCAGTCTGGCCAGTCAATGGCAGGGTTTCGACCTGGGCATGCTTGGGAATGGCGGCAAGCAACCGCTGCATCGCGGCTTCCGCCTGCTGCAAGGCTGCAAGGCGATGGGAATCGGCAAGGTATTCGCCGAGATTGGCCGCGGCATTCTGCGACAGACCTGCGGTAATCCAATGCGTTACCCCGCCGCCGTGCAGTTTGGCGACGGAGGGAAAATGCGACGCCAGCAATTCGGCATTGCGGTGGCCGAGGCCGTTGATGCCCGCATCTTCCAGCAATACCGCCAGGTTGAGTTTTTGTTGCAAGCGTGGCGAAGGATCGGTTTCATCGCTCAGCGCTACGCCGGCTTTCAGCAATGCGTCGACGACATCGCAATTGCCTTTCTGCCTGAAGAACGCTTCGATGGAACCGGCGACTTCGGCACCGATATCCGGCAGCTCGCGCAGGATCGGCGCGGGCATGCTGCGTACCCACTCGAGCCGTCCCAGCCACGTGGCCAGGGTTTTGGCGGTGCTTTCGCCGATGTGCACGATGCCAAGCGCATAGAGAAAACGCGCCAGCGTGGTCTTCTTGCTGGCTTCGATCCCTTCGATCAGATTCTCGGCCCACTTGGTGGCGATCTTGCCGGCCTTGACGGTTTCCGGCGTGCTGCCGTCGCGCTCGTCCGCGCGGCGCTTCATATCGAGAAAATCTTCGAGCGTGAGCTTGTACAAATCGGCCGGCGTATGCACGTAGCCAAAATCCACCAGCGCATCGACGAAACGCTCGCCAATGCCTTCGATATCCATCGCACGGCGCGAAGCAAAGTGAATCAACGCTTCCTTGCGCTGCGCGGCGCAAACCAATCCGCCCGAACAACGCCATGCTGCCTCGCCTTCTTCGCGCACCAGCGCGGAATGGCATACCGGACAATGCGTGGGCATATGCCAGGGATGCGTTTTCGGCGGACGGCGATCGGGGATGACGCGCACCACTTCGGGAATCACGTCGCCCGCGCGGCGCACGATCACGGCGTCGCCTACGCGTACGTCCAGTCGCGCCACCTGGTCGGCATTGTGCAGCGTGGCGTTGGTGACGGTGACGCCGGCCACCTGCACCGGTGTGAGGCGCGCCACGGGCGTAGCGGCGCCGGTACGGCCGATCTGGATCTCGATCGCCTCCACCGCCGTGCTTTGTTCCTGCGCGGGAAACTTGTGCGCAATCGCCCAGCGCGGTGCGCGCGATACGAAACCCATGTCGCGCTGGCCGGCGTAATCGTCCAGCTTGTACACCACGCCGTCGATGTCGTACGGCAGCCCGTCACGCTTGGCTCCGATACGATCGAAGTAAGCAAGCAGGCCGTCGAAGCCTTTGGCCGTGCCCACCTCCGGCGATACCGGAAAGCCCCACTCGCGCAGCTTCTCCAGGGTCTTGGAATGCGTAGGCGGCAACTCCACGCCTTCCACCACGCCTACGGCATACGCGAAGAAACTGAGCTTGCGCTTGGCCGTGATCGCCGGATCCAACTGCCGCAACGAACCGGCCGCGCCATTGCGGGGATTGGCCAGCGGGCGGTCGCCATGCTCGCGCGCGTGGGCATTGAACGCTTCGAAATCCTTGCGCAGCATGATCACTTCGCCACGCACTTCCAGCACGCGCGGCCAGTCGCTGCCGCGCAGGCGCAGGGGAATGGAGCGTACGGTGCGCAAATTGGCGGTGACATCTTCCCCCGTTTCGCCGTCGCCACGTGTGGCGCCCTGCACGAACACACCGTCTTCATAGCGCAGGCTGATCGCCAAGCCGTCCAGCTTCGGTTCCACCGAGAACACCGGATTGCTGCGCCCAAGCGTCTGCTCGATGCGGCGCTCGAACTCCGCCACTTCGCGGTAACGCTCGCGGTCGTTGCTGCCTTCCTGCGCGAAGGCATTGCTCAATGACAGCATGGGCAAGGCATGCCGCACCTCGGCAAAGCCTCCGCTCGCACGGGCGCCGACGCGACGGGTCGGCGAATCGGGCGTGGCAAGTTGCGGATGCTCGGCTTCCAGTGCTTCCAATTCCCGCAGCAGGCGGTCGTACTCGGCGTCGGTGATCTCCGGATCATCCAGTACGTGGTAGCGGTAATTGGCGTGTTCGAGCTGCTTGCGCAGATCGGCGGCGCGTTCGATGGGTAATGGAGATGCTGACGATTTGCTCATGCGTAAAGTGTAACGATTCGATGTCGTTATTCCTTTCCTTCGAAACGGCACATCGCCGTCCTCGAGCCGTGGCTATGTTGGATTGCCCCAACCTCCTCACAGATTTCCTCAAGCCAAATAACTGCCATAGCAGGTATCATAACGCCCATGCCCTCCTCGCCCGCCGCTTCTTCAGCTACCGCAGCCACGGCGGACGACCTTGCAAACCTTCCTTCACGCGAACGCTACAGCGGCCTGATCTGGCTGGTAGCGGCATCGTTCTTCATGCAGTCGCTGGACTCCACCATCGTCAACACGGCGGTGCCGGCCGTTGCCGCGGCCTTGCACCAGACGCCGCTGGACATGCGCAGCGCGCTGACCAGTTATGTACTTACCCTGGCCATTCTCATACCAGCCACACCCTGGCTGTGCGACCGCTTCGGTACGCGCCGCGTATTCGGCGCGGCGATCAGCGTGTTTGCCATCGGCTCGCTGCTTTGCGGCCTTTCGCAGACCTTGCAGGAGTTGGTGATGGCGCGCGTGCTGCAAGGGATCGGCGGCGCGGCGCTGATGCCGGTCGGCCGCTACATCCTGGTGCGCACGATCGACAAGCGCGATTTCGTGCAGGTGATGAGCACGGTTTCCACCTTCGGCCTGCTCGGCTCGGTGCTTGGCCCTCTGCTCGGCGGTGCGCTGGTGGAATACGCGAATTGGCGGCTGATCTTTCTGATCAATGTGCCGGTCGGCGTGGTGGGTGTGTGGCTCAACTACCGCGAAATGCCCGAATACCGGCTGGAAACGGCGCATCGTTTCGATCTGTTCGGTTTCATGCTGTTCGCCGCGTCCTCCGCCCTGCTGTTGACCGCTTCGGAATTCGCCGCGGACACGACCGTGCGCTGGGGCCAGATGGGTCTGCTGGTGGTGCTCGCCATCGCCTTCGGCGCGTCTTACGTATGGCATAGCCATCGCACCAGGCACCCGGTGGCGGACCTCACCCTGTTGCGCGTGCGCAGCGTGTGGGTGGCATTGTCGGGCAATCTGCTCACGCGGCTCGGCGTCAGCGGCATGTTCCTGCTGATCGTATTGTTCCTGCAGGTCGGTTGCGGCTGGTCGCCGTTGGCGGCAGGCCTGATGATGGTGCCGCAGGCGCTGGGCTCGATCTGCTGCAAATGGCTGGTCAATCGCACGCTGGTCCGGCTGGGATACCGGCGCTTGTTGTTCGGCAATACGTTGATCGTGGCTGTCCTGCTGGCGATGTTCGCCTTGCTTGGACCACACACGCCAATCGCGCTGATTACTTTGCTGGTGTTCGTCTACGGCGGCTTCATGGGCATGCAATACACCGTGATGAACACGCTGATCTACACCGACCTGGACGTGAAGCACGCGTCAATGGCTTCCTCGATGGCGTCCACCACGCAATATCTGTCCATGAGTTTCGGCATCGCGCTGGCGACGATCCTGATGCAAACGCTGCTGCACGGCCAGGACAGCGAAGCCTATGTGGCGGCATTCCGCTGGACCGTGTTGGTGCTGGCGGTCATCACTGCCGTGGCAAGTCGCGTCTTTGCACGGTTGGACAAGACTCCGCCTACAGGCCAGCGCGTGTCTTCTACTGCTTGAGCCAGTAGCATGGCCGAATGCTCATGATCGAAGGATGCCGACCATGCATCACGCCAATGAAATACTTTTTACGTTGTTCATCGTATTCGTCGCCGCGCAAATCGGCGCGGAAATCGCACAACGTCTAAAGCTGCCCGGCGTCGTCGGTGAAATCGCCGCCGGTTGCCTCATCGGACCATCGGTGCTGGGTTGGATCACGCCCGAACAGATCGCACCCGGCACGCCGCTGGATGTATTGGCCGAAATCGGCGTGGTGCTGCTGCTGTTCGCGGTGGGCGTTGAAACGCGGCTGGAAGATCTGAAGAAAGTCGGCAAGTCAGCCTTCCTGGTGGGTGTGCTCGGTGTGCTGCTGCCGTTCGGCATGGGCGGCTTTTGGGCGCATGCCAGCGGTTTCGATTGGGGCAAGTCGCTGTTCGTGGCGGCTGCATTCGTCGCCACCTCGGCCGGCATCACCGCGCGCGTGCTGCAGGAACTGGGTGTACTGCAGCGTATGGAAAGCAAGGTGATCCTGGGCGCTGCGGTAATCGACGACATCCTGGCCATGCTGTTGCTGGGCGTGGTGGTGTCGTTGCAAGGCGGCAACGGTTTCGACCCCATGCATCTGGTGATGGTGCTGGGCGGTGCGATCGGCTTTATCGCCGTGATCGGCTGGGGTGGTACGCGCGTGATGCGCTGGAATTCCACCTGGCTGGAAAAACCGCACAGCACCTATTCGCCACTGCTGATCGTATTGGCGTTGTGCCTTGGATTGGCCTATGTGTCCACCCTGTTTGGATTGGCCGCCATCATCGGCGCGTTCCTGGCCGGCATGATTGCCTCCGAAACACGCCAGCAGCACACGCTGGAGCATCAGCTCCAGCCGCTGCTCGCCCTGCTCACGCCGTTCTTCTTCGTGCTGACCGGCAGCAAGATCGATTTGCATCAGCTCGCCAATGCGGATGCCTTGATTGCGCTGCTGGTGGTTACCGTCATCGCCATCATCTCCAAGCTTCTGGGTGGTTTCCTCGGCGCGCTATCGCTGGGCCGCATGGGTGCCACCATCGTGGGTTTTGGCATGGTGCCGCGCGGCGAAGTGGGCGTGGTGATCGCCAGCCTCGGGCTTGCCGCGGGCGTGTTCAGTGACCAGATGTACGCCATTATCGTGGCGATGTCGCTGTTGACGGCAATGGTGACGCCGCCGATCCTTGCGTGGTTGTTGAAGCGGGCGGCGAAAACGGCGCCTGCGGTAGAAGCAAATGGATCCCGTTTCCACGGTCAGGATGCACCCTGAGAAAACACCTCCTTCCAAAGCAGTCTACGCAGCCTTTCGCGAACGCATCAACACGGCATACAACACCGGCATCACCAGCAACACCAGGGGCACCTGCACCAACAGGCCCGCGATAATCGCCACCGCCAGGGGCTGTTGCATCTGCGAACCGGAACCCAAGGCCAGGGCGAGCGGCAACAACGTCAGAATCGCCGCCATCGTCGACATCAGGATCGGGCGCATGCGATGCCGCGCGGCTTCCAGCAGTGCTTCATGCAGCGGCATGCCGGTACCGGCTTCTTCCAATTCGGAAAAATAGAAGATCGCCACTTCGGTCACGATACCCACGATCATGGTCATGCCCATCATCGCGGAGATGTTGAGCTCGATGCCGGTAAGCCACAGGCCGATGAATACCGCACCGATCGCCAGCAAGGGCATCAGCATGATCACCAATGCCACGCGGAAGCTTTCGTAGAGGAACAACAGCAGGGTGAATACCAGCGCGATGGCCGCAAACAGCACAATGGTCAAGCCTTTGAAGGCTTCCTGTTGCTGCTGGTAAAGACCACCGAGCTGGTAATACATGCCCTTGGGCAGCATGCCAGGCTTGGCCAGCATGGCTTTCACATCGTTGATCACCGAGCCCATGCTGCGTCCGCTGATGCGGGCAGTGACTGCGACCATGCGCTTGAGATTGCTGCGCGTGATCTCCGGCTGCCCTTGCACGATCTGCAAGCTCGCGATTTGCGACAGTGGCAGCAAATGCCCATCCGCCGCACGAATCGGCAATGCGGATATTTGTTCCAAGCGCTTGTACGCGGTTGCCGGCAAGCGCACGCGCACGCCGATCATCTTGCCGCCGGCAGGCAATTGCGTGGCGACGGTGCCGTCGATGGACGCATCGACTTGTTCCTTCACCGCCGTGGGATCCAGCCCCTGCAAGGCTGCCTTGGCGGGATCCACCGTCATGACCAGCGCATCGCCGGCTGGATTGATGCCAGGCAGCACGCCGTTGACGCCGCCGATCTTGCCCAACGCGTCGGCGACTTTTTGAGCGGTATCGTTAAGTACGTTGGGGTCGTCGCTATAGAGCTGGATCTCGATCGGCTGTGGCACGGAGACCAGGTCACCGATCATGTCTTCCATCAGCTGCGATACTTCCACGTCCAGGCCAGGCACCTTGGCTTCCACTTCCTGCCGGATGTCGTTCATCACCTCTTCGGTGGAAGGGCGCGAGCCGTTCTTCAGCCGAATAAAAATGTCGCCGGTGTTGGCTTCGGTCAGCGCGTCGCCAAGCTGCAAACCGGTGCGGCGCGAATAGGTATCCACATTCGGATTGGCGCGAATGATCGCCTCGACCTGATTGAGCAATCGCCCGGTCTCTTCCAGCGACGTGCCCGGCTTGGAAATGTAGTCAAGCGTAAAGCCGCCCTCATCCATGGCCGGCATGAAGCCGGTGCCGACCTGGCTGAAGGCCAGCGCGCCGACAATGATCAGCGGCAGCACAAAGGCGGCAATCCATACCGGCCGTTTCAACCAGCGCTGCAACACACTTTCGTAACCGCGCTTGATTCGCTGTGAGAACGCGCCGCCCTCGTGGTCGGCGATATGCCGCTGATCCAACAATCGTTCCGACAGCAACGGCACGACGATCCAGGTCAGCAGATAGGAAATCACCAGTGCGCTGGCCATGGTGAGCGACAGCGCCTTGAAGAAAGCGCCGGTGACGCCGGTGAGGAACGCCAGCGGCACAAAGATCACCACCGTCGCAGCACTGGAGCCCGTGAGCGGACGCGTGAATTCCCACGCGGCCCGCCCGATGCGTTCGCTGACCTGGCCGCCAGCGCCATGCAGCCGGCGCATGATGTGTTCCTGCATCACGATCACATCGTCGATGATCAGGCCCACGGCTGCCGCCATGCCGCCGAGCGTCATCATGTTGAAACTCATGCCAAGCACGTGCAGCAGCAACACGGTGATGGCCAGCACGGCCGGCACCACCAGCATTGCAATGAAAATGACGCGCGTATTGCGCAAGAACACGAACAACACCAGGCCTGCCAGCACGATGCCGATCAGAATCGCATCGCGCACGCTGCCGGCTGCGCCAGTGACCAGCTGCGACTGGTCATACCAGTTGGCAATCTTCACGCCGGCCGGCATCTGCGGCGCGTAATCCTGCAGGCGCTGCTTCACATCGCGCGCGATCTGCACGCTGTTGCCGTCCGGCTGCTGCAGGATCTGGATGAGAACGGCATCTTGTCCATCGGCCGTGACACGTATCCACTGCGGCACGTGGCTGAGCGTGACATCTGCGATGTCGCCCAGGCGCACGATGCCGCGGCTGTCCGCGCGCACCACGATCCGGCGCAGCGCATCCACCGTGCGCGGCTGGTTCTGCGCCAGCAACAAGTACAGTTTGTAGTGGTCGGAAACATGCCCCATCGCTTCGATCGTCGCCGCACGGCTGACGGCGGTGGCGACGTCAGTAAGGCTGAGATCTTGTGCGCGCAGGCGATTCGGATCGACGTCGGCATGGAATTCCGCGATCTCACCACCCTGCACTTCCACGCGCGCGACCCCTGCAACACCACTGAGCAAGGGACGCAATTGATACTGCGCCAAGTCGTACATCGCGCTGGGCGATAGCGTGTGCGAGCGCAAGCTGTACGCCAGCATGGGGTATGAACTCGGGTCCATGCGGCGCGTGGTGAGCTGCGTGCCGGCCGGCAGGTCCGGCAACACCTGGCTGGCGGCGGCGCTGACGTCGCCGAATGCGCGGCTCATGTCCGTACCCCAGTCGAAGGTGATCGACACGTCCGCACTGCCGCGGCTGGTGGTGGAACGGATATCGCGCACGCCAGGCACGCGCCGCAACGCCGTTTCGATGGGCGTAGTGACCGCAATCGCCATCTGGTCGGCAGGACGATCGCCGGCATCGAGCGAAACCATGATGCGCGGGAACTGCACGTTCGGAAACAAGGCCACCGGCATGAAGACGGCGCTGCCGATGCCGCCGATCGTCAGCATGACGACGAGGAACAGCAGCGAACGCCAATGTCGCTGCATCCAAGCGGTGACGTTCACTTGGCGGACTCCTGCGTCGCCTTGGCCGGCTCGTTGCCTTCGCGCACCGCATCGCCGTCATCCAGCTCGTAGTTGCCGCTCACGATGACCTGCATCCTGGCGTCCAGTGGGCCTTGCACGCCGACGGTATCGCCGTCCGGATGCTTCAAACTGACGTCGATGCGCTTCGCCTTGCCCTGCTCGACAACGAGCACATACGCGCCTTTGTCATCCTGCAGCACCGCGTCTCGCGGCAATGCCCATGCGGTGTAGCTGGTGGAGTCGATGCTGGCCTGCACGGCCGAGCCGGCCACTAGCACGTTGCCGGCATCCGGCGGCAGGCTCACTTGCAAAGGCAGCAGGTGCGTTTGCGCGTCAATCGCATGGCCGACCACGTCGAGGCGCCCATGCAAGGTTTCGCTGGAACCGTACGCACCCTGCACGGTCACTGGCATGCCCGGCTTGAGATGCGTGGCTTCTTCCGGCTGTGCGCCAAGACGTGCGATCAAAGCCTGGGAAGGTGCGAAGCTCAACAGCGCCGTGCCGGCCTGGAAACGATCGCCAAGGTTCGCGTTGAGCGCCGTCACGACGCCATCGCTCGGCGCGTTGATGGTTTCTTCGGCGCTACCGCCACCGAGCGCGCGTTGTGCCTCGACGCCGGCCTTGGCATCGTCCAGCGCTTTGCGCGCGGTAGCCAGCTGCGATTGCGTGGCCAGATGCTGGGCCGCCATTTGCTCGGTGCGCTTGAGTTCGCCGGTGGCGAGATCCAGCGTGCTTTGTGCTTGCAGATACGCGCTGCGGGCGACCGGATCCGGCGCGACGCGCAGCAACGGCTGCCCGCGCTGCACGGATTGCCCCCCGGCCACCAGCAGACCGGTCACCTGGCCGCCGTGCCCGAGGCTGATGGTGCTGGCGCGGTGCGGATCGCCTGCGGCGGTGCCCCATGCCTGGATCGTGTCATGGAAGGTCTGGCTTACCGGCGAGGCCGTGGTCACCAGCACCGAACCCATCACCGCCGGCGCTTCATCGTCATCGCCGGCTGCACCGCCTTTGCCGCAACCGGCCAGTGCAGCAAGCATCAGCGCCGCCAGCGCGGCACGCGTCAAGACAAGTCGATTCATAGTTTGGCCGTGGATGCAGGGGGCGGTTGAAGATCGGTGCTGCCGAGCAGGGCTTCCAGCGCAATCGCCTGCTGCGATTGCTGGTCACGCGCGGCGATGGCGTCCATGTCTGCGCTCAGTGCGTTGGCGCGGATGGACAAATAGGTCGGCCAATCCAGCAAGCCTTTTTGCCACGCGTTTTCCGCAGCCCGGCTGGCGTCATCCAAACGCCTGGCCTGGGCTTGAGATTGCTCGCGCTGCTTGGCGAGCGTTTCCTGGTCGAGCATCAGCTGGCTGATGTCGTTGCGGGTGGTGAGTACGCGGTTTTCGTAGTCATCCTTGAGTTGCTGCCGCGTCGCTTTTTCGATCGCGATGTTGCCGCGATTACGATCAAACAGCGGCAGCGTGATACCGACGTTGATGCCGTGGGAAGGTATGCCGGAGTTGTCACCCTGCCGATCCACCCCAAACGTCAGCGCGGGAAACTGCGCACGGATCGCGCCGCGCAAGCTGGCCTCTTGCGATTTATACCCCGCCTGCAACGCCAGCAAATCCGGCCGGCGTTGCGGCAGGCTGGCCAGCGCGGCCTCCACTTGGCCGGGGGTGGGCGAGGCCTGGAACGGTTCGCCGATCAAATCCAGCTTTGCATCCGGCGCCAACCCAAGCAGCACGCGCAGATCGTGCTCGGCCTGATGCAACTGCACGGTGCTATCGGACAGGCGCTTGGTGGCATCGGCATACGCGTTCAGACCGGCGCTGGCCGCGTCGTAAGTGAGATTGCCTTGCTGCATGGCCTCGCGCACGTAGCCATCCACGGGCCGCAGCGCGGCCTGCTCCACGGCAAGCCGTTGCCGCTGCTCGCGCAACGACACCACTTGATTGAACAGCTGGCGCGCCTGGGCAATGGTTTGCCACTCCGCCCACAGCAGGTCGAGGTTGGCCTGGTCAGCCTGCGCGTTGGCCGCAGCCTTGCGGGTGGAGCGCAGCAGCAGGCTGGTGATGTCCTCGCTGAGGCCGTAGACGAATGCGGTGCGGTAGCCGGGAATGGGGTGGGTCAGGTATTCCTGGTTGATCGAAAGCTGCGGATCCGGCAGCAATCCAGCCTGAAAAGCCTGGGCTCGTGCGACACCCAGCTGATCGCGCATCACTTTCAGGTCCGGGCTATTGGCCACCGCCAGGATCGCCACGTCGGTGACGTCCATGCCATGGGAAAGGTCGAACGAATGGGTGCGCAGCGCCGGCAACGGCATGGTCGAGGTGTCGACCGACAGCTGCGACACATCCTCCTTGGCTCCCTGCCCTTCGCCCAGCGGCAGGGGCGAGTAAGTGGCGCAAGCCGCCAGGCCTAAGACGCATGCCACCAACCCAAGTCGCAGCGCATGCGGGAGAGGCGTTGCATGGCAATGTAGCAAATCCTTACGAAGCAGCCGCACCTGCAGGCCTCCAGGTCGTGGGTCTGATACAAGGCTACTGGCGTTTGCTTAGCCCATACTTTGCCCTCGCTTAGCCCAACCTTCTTCTTTGCGCCATCAAGATTTCCGGCCGTCGGCCGATAAAGTGGCCGAGCCCCTTCGGTAGGCTGACGGAACACCGCGCGCAAGAAGTTGTGCCCAAGACAGAGCCTGCTCCATAAATGTGACGCACGGCAGGCTGATTCTGGACTGTACTCACACACACTTCACGGTCAACATTGTCTTATCCTTAAGCTAATCTGGCGGGAAATAGCGGGTCGATCGCCAACACTTGAGACTTGTGAATTTATTTGCAGGGGAAAACGCATGGGGAAGCGCTGGTGGACTAACGACTGGCTGCTGCAGTTAGGGGTTGCGGTCGGCTACGGGCTTCTTTATTTCGCGATACATCCGCTTTCCAGCTCGTACTGGCCCATTCACGCCGGTGTACGTCTCGCCTGCCTCCTTCTGGTGCCATATCGGTACTGGTTTGCGCTTCTTGTCGGCGAAGCGATACCCAACGAATATGCCGTTTTCCCATGCCTCGATTCGCTAGGCCCTACCTGGGTGGCGATTCGATCCATCCCCCCTTTCGCAGTGGCCATGCCAGTTGTTTGGGCATGCCGCACCTGGTTACCTCCGTTTCCTTCGAAGAACCTGGTCGATATCAAAGCCTTACTCGTCTGCGGGTTGCTCGTCTCCATTTCCGGCATGGGGTACAGCACCATTGCACATGCGGTAGAGACGCATCCAACAACACCGTTTGCCCCGATAAGCGCACTCGGCTTCTTTTTAGGCCCCTATTTGGCGATCCTTTCCATCGTGCCATGGGTATTGATGGTCAAGGTCAATTATGAACGCAGCCGACTGCGCGAACAGTTCAACCAGATGTTCGCCAGCCGACTGTTTTGGGACACCCTTGCGCTGGTAATACCGGCGTTTGTCGTGCTGACATGGATGAATTTCGTCGGCGGGGATGAGATTAAACAGGTTGCCTCTCTCGCCATGTTTCTGCCCATGGCTTGGCTTACGCTGAAGCATGGATGGCGCGCAATCGCTATTGCAGGTCCATTGGCTATTGCTTGCACCGCATTAGTGACGCCCGCATTAGACGATTTCAATTTCAAAACCTATGCGATCCAAACGTCTCTAGCCATAGGCGTAACTTGTCTGTTTGCGCTGGGTGGACGCATAAGCGTCCAACTGATGCAAGAGGAAAGCGAAAGGAACAGCACTCTCAACGTCCAACGGTTGGCAAGACAGAGTTTGCAGCTCAGCGAGCAGCGCATGCGGCAAACTTCGCAGGCGCTCGAATATCTGGCTGGGACACTGCACATCACAAACGGACGCCTGCTTGATCAGATGCGTCGAATTGTCCCGAACGTGGAGAGCCATGCTTTCTACAAGCAAGCCATCGCCGCACAAAACCAGGTCTATCGCTTGGCAGAAAGCATGCATCCGGTTGCATGGCGTGAGCGTGGCCTCCCCGCAGCGCTGAATGAAACGGTTGCTCGCGCACTCGACGAAGCCGATATCGCATACCGCTGCGAGATCAATGGCCGTGGCTTCACCCGCCTGGCACCCGCCGTTCTCACCGCCACGTATCGGACGGCTTGCGAGGCTATTGTGTACGTGACATCCCGGCTTGCTTGCACGCGCGTGAATCTTCAGCTTCGCGGAGGAGAAACGCACGGTAAGCGTTGGGTGATGCTGCGGGTAGAGGGCGTACTTGAAGAAACAGGCGTTGCCAGCGCCGTATTCCATTCGGAAGAACGCAAGCGTCTGGCTGGTAAATTAGGGGCGAGCATGCTTGATATCCCCGAATTGCGCGATCACGTGCGCATTTTTGACGGATTGCTACACGTTCGCATGCCTTCAGGCCAGCTGCAAATAACGGCACTCCTCCATGATGCCGTCCGGGAGGAGCAAGGCCAGGATGCCCGGCCTGCTCCTCCGCTACGGCTGTGGGTGAAGTAGCCTCACCTTCAGGAACCGCCGCCTCCTGAGCACGAGCTCGGGCAGAGCACAGAGCTGAGAACAGTAAACTTCGTCGCACCACTGCTCTGAGGCGTCACCGTCACAGTGGTGCTGCCGTCTTGATAAACGGTCTGCGCACTGCTGGAAGTTACACTAGCTGCACTGGACGACGTCGACGCCGGTGCATTTTGTGTTCCCTCTGCAACGTTCTGCGAATCGACGCCCACCGGCAATACGATCGACGTGCCATTGGCAGTACCAACCGCCGCGTGCACCGTGCCATTCAGATCGTTGACCTGGATGTACTTGATGCCGTTCAACACAAACACGTAAACGTGCCAGTTCGGACTGGTGCTTACGTCTGCAGCATTGGGCCAGGATTGACCGAGTCCGGTCGCCGGCGCGGCGGTCTGGGCGAAGGCTACGGACGTTGCGCAAAGACCAATCAGGCCGGCGAGCGCTGCTTTACGGACAAAACTTCCTTGATCGCGGGACATGGGTTTCCCCTGGGGTGATGGTAGGTTGCCTACCGGAAGTCAAAATGTAACAGGCGATTCGTGTATAAGCTGAAGAATTTTCCGCGTCGCATAACCAAAATTCAGCAGCGCAATAAGCCAATCGCATTTTTCACGTTTTCTTGACTATCTGATTCACTCGCTATACCACTTGAATCGAGGCAAGTTTCCAGAACCATTTCATGCAATGGGTTCACCTGAGAAAGCAATATGCTCAAAGGTACGACACATGTATTTCAAGCAGGCAGGCTTGAAGCCCGAGCATCAATAATGTCCTTACGCTTTAATCCGCGATTGTTTTCGGAGGCCATATGAAACGTCATCTTCTTACGGCCGCCATACTTATCGCCGCACTTTCCTTGTACGGTGTCGGCATGACTGGCGGCGGCGCTGTACTTTTCGTCCTAGGCGCGGCATGCGAATTGTGGTTCTGGGTTCGCGTCCGTCGCCGCGGCGCGAATGCCCGCCTGCTCGACCAGCAGCTTGTGGTCAAGTCATAAGCAAGCACCAGCATGGCTCTCAAAAGGAACGGAACTATTTTCAATCCGGGAGCCCTGGTGGATTTCCTTTTGACTTACCTCATTCTCGGCGTCCTCATTTCGCTTCGTTCCAGGACTATCGACAACGTTTCAGCGCTGTTATGGCTGGCATTTCTTTGTGTCAGCTCGATCGTTCTGCTTTGGCAGCGCTGGAAACGTCCCGAAGAATTCAAGCATATGGGAATGAGCCAGCTGGCCGTGCTTCCACGGAAGTGGCGAAACCGGGTGTTGGATGAAAGCGAAACGCTCCCACTGAATGGGTTCGACGTTGGCAGTCGCGCCGGAGCGATGCGACCGCAACAAAAAAAAGCGCCATAAAGGCGCTTTTTTTTATAACCGCAATGGAGGCCAGGGTCGGAATCGAACCGGCGTACACGGCTTTGCAGGCCGCTGCATGACCACTCTGCCACCTGGCCATTGCGCTGAACCGCAACCTTAGCAGGTCAGGGTCCGCTTTAAAAAACAAAACCCCGGCTCACCGAGGTTTGCTTGAAACTGGAGCGGGAAACGAGACTCGAACTCGCGACCCCGACCTTGGCAAGGTCG
>NZ_DAIOEU010000050.1:0-36955 GCF_036746095.1 Dyella sp. | reverse complement strand
TACGTGGGCGAGAACAAGGAATTCGAGCGCCAGGTGCTGGCCGGCGAACTGGAACTGCACCTGGTGCCGCAAGGCACGCTGGCCGAGAAGCTGCGCGCGGGTGGCGCGGGCATTCCGGGGTTCTATACGCGCACGGCATATGGCACCAAGCTGGCCGAGGGCAAGGAAACCAAGCGCTTCGGCGAGAAAGAATACGTGCTGGAAGAAGCCATCCACGCCGATGTTTCGATCGTCAAAGCATGGAAGGGCGACAAGCTCGGCAACCTGGTGTTCCGCAAGACCGCGCGCAACTTCAATCCGATGATCGCCACCTGCGGCAAGATCTGCGTGGTCGAAGTGGAAGAGCTGGTGGAAGTCGGCGAGCTCGATCCGGATCAGATCCACGTGCCGGGTATCTACGTCGACCGCATCATCAAGGGCGAGAAGTACGAGAAGCGCATCGAATTCCGCACCCTCGCCGGCGCCAACACCGGCAAGGAAAGCCCGATCCGCATGGCGATGGCGCAGCGCGCTGCGAAGGAACTGCGCGATGGCTTCTACGTGAACCTTGGCATCGGCATTCCCACGCTGGTGGCGAATTTCATTCCGGAAGGGATGGATGTGACGCTGCAATCGGAGAATGGCCTGCTCGGCATCGGTCCGTTCCCGGATGAGGCACACGTGGATCCGGACCTGATCAATGCCGGCAAGCAAACCGTTACTGCGCTGCCCGGTTCCAGTTATTTCTCGAGCGCCGAATCGTTCGCGATGATCCGCGGCGGGCATATCGACCTGTCGATTCTCGGCGGCCTGGAAGTCTCCTGCACCGGCGATCTCGCCAACTGGATGGTGCCGGGCAAGATGGTGAAGGGCCCCGGCGGCGCGATGGACCTGGTCAGCGGCGTCAAGCGTGTCGTCGTGCTGATGGAGCACACTGCGAAGGACGGTTCGCCGAAGATCAAGACGCAATGCGATCTGCCGTTGACCGGCAAGCAGGTGGTCGACCTGATCATCACCGATCTGTGCGTGTTCGAAGTTGCGAAGGGCAAAGGACTGACGCTGGTCGAACTGCAAGCGGGCGTGACGGTGGAAGACGTCAAGGCAAAAACAGGGTGCGCGTTTGAAGTGAGTGCATCATTGCGCTGATTGACGGAGACAGCGCGCAGGCAGGAGGGACATCCAGCCTGCGCGCAAGCTACGCCGATACCGGCAGCGGCTTGGGAAACCGGATCTCCGCCACATAGCGATTGCCGCCCTGCACATGCAAACTCAGCGGCCAGCCGAAGCGCTCGCTGATACGTTGCGCAATCGCGTATTCGAAACCGCGCTGGCCAGGCGCTGAGGCATCCTGATCACTGCCGGCGGCAGCACTGACGCTTACCATGCCGGGCTGCACCGTCACCTGCACCACGCCCTGCCCGGTGTACTGGCTGGCATGGCGAATCAATTGCCAGCACAGCACCGCAAACACGCGTGGCGAGCCGTGCAACGCAAACGTTGCCGGTTCCTCCAGCCGTAACTCGATCGGATGGCCATGCAGCATCTCGCGCGCATTGGCCAGCTCGTCGCGCAGTACGTCGTTCACGATGAAGTCCTGCTCGCCCTGGCCGTTATCGGCTTCGCGCGCCAGGATCAGCAAGGCTTCAACCAGCGATTCCATTTCGCGCGTGGCACGGCGGATGCGCTGCACCGAACGCTTGCCGAACTCGCTCAGACCCGCTTCGTCCGACAGCATGTCGGTGGACATCTTGATTACGGTGAGCGGGCTGCGCAGCTCATGGCTGGCGTCGCGGGTGAAGTTACGTTCGCGCTCGTTGTAGCCGGCAATGCGGCTGGCGAAGTTATGAAAGCCCCGCGCCAGGGTGGCGATGTCTTCGTCGCTCCGGCGCAACCGATCGGTTTGCAATGCATCCAGATCGCCCTGGCCTTCTTTCCAGTTGCCCACCCATCGCGCCAGCGTGCTGACCTGCCGCCAGGTGCGTTCGGTGGCCAGCCAGGTGAGCGCGCTGACGATCACGATCAGCAGTACCACCGCGAATACCGGCGCCACGTTGTAGTAGCCCATCAGGCATACCACGACCACGGCCACGAACTGCATGCTGAAAATCAGCAGCAAGTGGCGTTGAAAGCCGCCGCGCACGCCTTCCGCGCGCGGCACTTGGGCACCCGTTGTGGTCATGTGGCGGTCGGGCGTTTACGCGATGTGGCTGGCCGGGGTGGTTTCCGCTTCCAGATCGGCCAGACGGTAACCGGCCGAATGGATGGTATGCAGCAAAGGCCGGTCGAACGGTTTGTCGATCACCCGGCGCAGGTTGTAGAGATGCGAGCGCAAGGTATCCGAATCGGGCAGCGTATCGCCCCAGATTTCCCGTTCGATGTCGCGCCGGCTGACCACGCGCGGCGATTCGCGCATCAGGATCGCCAGCAGCTTCAGGCCGATCGGCGACACCGTCAGCTCCTGCCCGGCGCGGGTGAGCCGCAGGGTGGCCGTGTCCAGGGTCATGTCGCCTACGGTCAGCACCTCGCTGGATACCTGGCGGCGGTCGCGGCGGATCAGGGCACGCAGGCGCGCTTCCAGCTCGCGTACCTCGAAGGGCTTCACCAGGTAGTCATCGGCGCCGGCCTCCAGGCCCACCAGCTTGTCCTCCAGGGTGTCGCGCGCCGTCAGCATCAGCACCGGGGTGGATTTCTTGGCGTCGCCGCGCAGCTTGCGGCAAACGTCCAGGCCATCGATGCCCGGCAGCATCAGGTCCAGCACCACCACGTCGTAGCTGTTGGACACGGCCAGATGCAGGCCGCTCACACCATCTTGAGCAAAATCAACGGAGTAGCCACGGCGCTCCAGAAACTCGCCAACCATTTCCGCGATCTGACGGTTGTCTTCCACCAGCAGGATCAGCCCAGCATGTTCGTCACGTGAACTCATGTTCGCCTCTCGCCTTTGGGGGTCTTCACATTTGTGAAGGCTAACCTCCCAGGTGGTAAGAGCAACGTGAATTTAAGCGGACGAAAGCGTGGTGACCGGCCGGTTACAGCAACGGTTCAAGTTTGGCCCACACGTTTTCCAGCACGCGCGGCTCCCCGGCTGCCGTCGGGTGCAGGCCATCGTCCTGCATCAGCGAGGGGTTCAGGGCCACGCCGTCCAGCAGGAACGGCAGCAAGGCGGCGTGCTTGTCCCGGGCCATGTCTGCATATACGGCACGCAGGCCATCGCGATATTGCGGCCCATAGTTCACCGGCATCTCGATGCCAAGCAGCAGCACCTTGGCGCCAGCGTGCCGGGCAGCATCGATCATCGCCGCCAGATTGCCGCGCAGATCGGTCAGCGGCAGGCCGCGCAAGCCGTCGTTGGCGCCCAGCTCGATCACCACCACGCGCGGATGGTATTGGGCCAGCAGCGCCGGCAGCCGGTTGCGTCCGCTTACCGAGGTTTCGCCGCTGATACTGGCATTGATCACCGACCAGCCCGGCTCCATCTGCTTGAGACGTACTTCCAGCAGATGCACCCAGCCCGCTTCTACGGGAATGTTGTGCGCGGCGGACAAGGAATCGCCGAGCACCAGCACGTACTTCGCGGACGCGGACTGAGTGGAGGTCGCCTGCACCACACCGATACCGCAAACAAGCAGCAACAAACATAGGAAACGACGCATGAGTGGTGGTTCTCGTCCGGTTGAAAAAGCGGTGTTGGAAGTGCGGGATGTTAGCAAGTCGGTGATCGGTCCTGAGGGACGGCTGGATATCCTCAGCAACGTCGCCATGCAGGTGCGCGAGGGCGAGAGCTTTGCCATCGTCGGTGCGTCCGGTTCGGGCAAGACCACCCTGCTCGGCCTGCTGGCCGGCCTGGATACGCCCACGCGCGGCAGTATCCAGCTCGATGGACATGCGCTGGAGCAGCTCGATGAAGAAGCGCGGGCCGATCTGCGCCGGCGCCTGGTCGGCTTCGTGTTCCAGTCGTTTCACTTGCTGCCCGCACTTACCGCCGAGCAGAACGTGATGCTGCCGCTGGAACTGGAAGGCCACACCGATGCACGCGAACGGGCGCACGCGGCGCTCGATGCCGTCGGGCTCGGCACGCGGCGCAGACATTATCCCGCGCAACTTTCCGGTGGCGAGCAGCAGCGTGTCGCGATTGCACGTGCTTTCGTGCATGGCCCGCGCGTGCTGTTCGCCGACGAGCCCACCGGCAACCTGGATCGCCGCACTGGCCGGCATGTCTGCGACCTCTTGTTCGCGCTGAACCGCGATCATCACACCACGCTGATCCTGGTCACGCATGACATGCAACTGGCCGAACGCTGCATGCGGCGGGTGGAATTGCAGGAAGGCCGGCTGGTGCCGATGGGGGAGCAGCCCGCATGAGAATCCTGCTGCTTGCCTTGCGCAGCCTGCGCCGCGAATGGCACCTGCCGGAACTGCGCACGCTGGCGGCATCGCTGGTACTGGCCGTCGTGGCGCTCGGTGTCGTCGCGACGCTCAGCACGCGCATGGAACGCGGCGTACTCGCCAGCGCGGCCGAATTGATCGGTGGCGATCTCGGCATATCGGCGCCGGAGAATATTCCGCGCAAATTCGCCGTTGCCGGTCAGCAGCGTGGACTGTCGCTTGCCAACACCGCGAGTTTTCCTACCGTCGCGTTCGCACAGCAGCAAAGCCAGTTGCTGGACGTGCTTGCCACTGATGGCGCCTATCCATTGCGCGGCACCTTGTTGATCGCCGATGCCAACGGCAAACAGACGGCCAGCCACGGCCCCGCGGCAGGCACGGTCTATCTCGATCATCGTGCGCTGGTGGGATTGAACCGGCACGTCGGCGACAGCGTGCAGCTTGGCGGACGTGATCTGCGCATCGCAGGGGAAATGATCCAGCAGCCGGATGGCGGCGAGCTGGTGGCGATGGCACCGCGTGCCTTGATGAACATCCATGACGCGCAACAGGCCGGACTGCTCGGCGTCGGCAGCCGCGCACGGCATAACCTGCTGCTGGCTGGCGAACCTGCCGCCGTGCACAGCTGGCGTACGTGGGCGCAATCGACCGCGCTACCGCAAGGCGGTGAACTGATTACACCGGAGCAGACGCAGGAACGCATGCGCAATGCGTTCGATCGCGCCGATGCGTTTCTGCGCCTGACGGCGCTGCTGTCGGCGTTGCTTTCCGGAGTCGCCATTGCGCTGGCCGCGCAGCGTTATGCACGCCGCAAGACCAGCGAAATTTCCCTGCTGCGCGCGCTCGGCACCTCGCGTGCACGTGTGTTCGGCTTGCTGCTCGGCACGATGGCCGGCTTGGCGTTGCCGGCTGCATTGTTGGGTGTGCTGCTGGCGCTGCTGTTGGCGCAGGCGGCGTGGATGTTCGCCAGCCAGCTGTTCTCGGGCGTGCCCACGGTGCTGCCGGTCCTGCCCGCCTTGGCGGCGGCAGGCATGGGCATTGCCGTGCTGGTGGGATTCGCCCTGCCGCCGCTGGTGCGTCTGGCCGACGTGCCGCCGGTCGCGGTGTTTCGCGCCAGCGTGGCGCGACGCATTCGCCGCTTCGACGTGCTGTATCTGATCCCTGCCGTGGTGGCGCTGGCCTTGATCTGGAATCTCAGCGGCTCTGCCAAGCTCGCCGGCATTCTCGCCGCGAGCCTGCTGGGCGTTGCCGTGGTTGCTGCGTTGCTCGCCTCATTGTTGCTGTGGATCGCCCGGCGCATCGCACCCGGCGGCCATCCCGCACTGCGGCTTGGCATGGCGGCGCTGGCGCGTCGACGCGGCCTGAGCATCGTGCAGGCCACGGCATTGAGCATGGGCCTTACTGCGTTGCTGTTACTGGCAGTCGTTGCACCGGCTCTGCTGGATGGCTGGCGCAAGGAACTGCCTAGCGATACACCAAACTGGTTCGTGCTCAATCTGCAGGATGACCAGCGCGGCGAGTTCAGCAAGGCGCTCGATCGCATTGGCACCAACCAGCTCAACATGATGCCGCTGGCGGTCGGCAAGCTCACCGCCATCAATGGGCATCCGATCGACACGCTCACGTTCAAGGACGAACGTGCAAAGGAATGGAGCGATCGCCAGCTGCGCCTGTCATGGTCGGACGATTTGCCGCCTGCCAACACGGTGATTGCCGGCCACTGGTTCGATCCGCATCCGGCGCAGGCCGAAGTGTCGGTCGATACGATGTGGCGCGACATGTATGCGCTGAAACTCGGCGACGTCATGCGTTTCGACGTGGGCGAAGGCCAGGTCGATGCCAAGGTCACCAGCTTCCGCCACGTGGACTGGACCTCGTTCCGCGTGAATTTCTTCCTGCTGATGGACCCCGCGCATGCGAACGTCCTGCCGCACACCTGGCTGGCCAGTTTTTACCTGCCGCGCGGCCATGCCGAAGCACTGGGCGCACTGTCGCGCGACTATCCAAACCTGAGCCTGGTGGACGTGGATGCACTGCTCGACCGCGTGCGCGAGATCGTGCAGCGCGTAACCGGCGCGGTGCGCTGGGTGCTTGGTTTCAGCCTGTTGGCCGGCGCGCTGGTGCTGGCGGCGGCCTTGGCAACGAGCGGGCAAGAACGGCGCCACGAGGCCGCCCTGCTGCGCACGCTGGGCGCACGACGCGGCCTGCTTCGCATTGCGGCGGCATGCGAATTCGCCTTGCTTGGCCTTATTGCAGGCATCACCGCTGCGCTGGGCTCCATGGTCGGCGGCTGGTGGCTGGGGCGCAGCGTGTTCCGCATCAAGGATTTCATGCCGCACCCGTGGCCTTTGGTCATCGCCGCGCTTGTCGCCGCCTTCGTGGTAATGCTGCTTGGCCTGGCCGGAACGAGAAAGGTGACGCATACGCCGCCGATGCGCTTGCTGCGCGCGGAGTGAGTAGGTTGGGGTAAGGCGCCTGCGATACGATGCGCATTCCTCACGGACCAGGACCGCGCATGTACACCCTCTACTACTCTCCCGGCACCGCAAGCATGGTCGTGCATCTGGCGCTGCTGGAAATCGGTGCGCCGTATCAGCTGAAGTCGGTGGACATCGAGAAACGCGAGCAATTCACCGATGAGTATCTGAGGCTCAATCCAGGCGGCAAGGTGCCCACGCTGATCATCGATGGCCGCGCGGTATACGAATCGGGCGCCTTGCTCACGATCCTGGCCGAACGTCATCCGGAAGCAAAGCTGATTCCCGCGCCCGGCACGCCGGAACGCGAAATCTGGCTGCAGTGGATGGTGTTTCTCAGCAACTCGCTGATGTCGACGTATCGGCTCTGGTTCTATCCACAAGAACTTGGCCACCAGGAATCGCCGCCGGACATCCGCGCTGCCATGCAGCGCAAGATCGAAAGCCTGTGGGAGCGCATCGATGCGCATCTTGCTGCGCATGGCCCGTACTTGCTCGGCGAGGAATTCTCCGGCGTTGATCTGATGGTCACCATGCTGATGCGATGGTCGCGCAACATGCCGCGTCCGGCGACCGAATGGCCGGCGGTGAAGCGGCTGGCGGACCTGGTACGTGCGCGTCCGAGCTGGAAAAAGCTATATGAGCTGGAAGGGTTGACGGAGTGGTGAGCAAACACGGCTGGATCCAGCGCCTCAAGCACGAATTCCTGCTGTTGCTGTTCACCGCGCTGGCGGTGGTGCTGGCCTGTGTCGATCCGCAGCCGTGGCCGCGTTACCAGGACTGGCTGCAATGGCCTACGCTTTGCGGCTTGCTGGGCTTGATGATTTCCATCCAGGGCATCCGCGACAGCGGCATGGTGCAGCGTGCGGCCGGCATGCTGGTCGCACACATGCACTCGCTGCGTGGCGTAGGTCTGTTGCTGGTGAGCATGACGGCCGTGTTGTCGATGGTGCTGACCAACGACGTCAGCCTGTTCCTGATGGTGCCGCTGACGCTCGCCATCGGCAGCCTGTCCAACCTGCCGGTGCTGCGCATGGTCGTGCTGGAAGCGCTGGCGGTCAACGCAGGCTCGACGCTCAGCCCGATCGGCAATCCGCAGAATCTGCTGATCTGGCAGCACGCGCAGATTCCGATTTTCCAGTTCATCGTGCACATGCTCCCAACGGCGGCCGTCATGTTCGTGCTGGTCGCGATCGTGACGTGGTTTTGGTTGCCAAAAGAACGCGTGGAGCTTCAAGCCGACACGCTCGATGGCCATCCGGTATCGCTATCGCTGGCGATACTGTCCATCGTCGCGCTCAGCATGATGGTGCTGATGATGCAAAGCGGGCACGCACCGCTGGGCGCACTGCTGCTGGTAGTGCCGTTTGCGCTGTTTTCCTGGCGTACGCTCGCCTGCATCGACTGGTTGCTGATGGCAACCTTCGCCATGATCTTTCTGGGCCTGGGCCATTTCGCCGCGTTGCCGGTGGTGGATCACGCACTGGGCAGGATCGATTTCAAGCAGCCATGGGCGCTTTATCTCAGCGGCATCGTCAGTTCGCAGCTGATCAGCAACGTGCCGGCCACCGTATTGCTTCTCAATCGCGCGCAGGATGCGATGGCCTTGGCCATTGCGGTCAACGTGGGCGGCTTTGGCGTGGTGATCGGATCGCTGGCGAATCTGATCGCCCTGCGCCTGGCAAAACAGCCGCATGGCATGCGGCTGTTTCACGAGGTATCCCTACCCTTTCTGTTTGTTTGTGCCGCGCTGGTTTATCTGGTGATGCGCCTGCAAGCCTGACTCAGTCTTCGCGCGGCACGCTGACCTTGCCCATGACGTCGGAATGCGTGACATCGCCGCTGCCCTTCGCGCCTACGGTGAAATCCCCGTGCACGTCCTTCACGATCACGTCGCCCGAACCGATCGTACCCACGTAAACACTGCCGCCCACGTGTTCCAGCGTGATGTCGCCCGAACCAACGTTGCCGACGTTCACGCCCTGACGCACATTGCGCGCCTTGATGTCGCCCGAACCCACGGATCCCACGCGCAGGCTGCCGATATCGGAAAGCTCGACATCGCCTGAGCCACTGGTGACGGAAACTTCCCCGGCAATGTGGTCGATGTGCAGGTCGCCCGAGCCGGTGTGCGTATCGAGCTGCGTCAGTCCACCCGCGTACACGTCGCCCGAGCCGGAATTGATGCTGACCGGCATGTTGGCCGGCAGTTGCGCCTGCAAATCCAGATAGGCGTAGGAACTGCCGAAGATGCCGATGTTGAACGAGTGATCCGTGCCGACGTCGATGATGAGCTGGTCGCCTTCGCGGTGCGAGGTCACCTGCAGATTGTCCAGGGCGGACTGCGAGGATGCACAAGCGCGGCCGTTGATCTGCAAGCCACTGGCGCCATTGCTGCCGGCCAGGTGCAGGTCATGGCTGTGCAGTTCGATCTGCACGCGGCGTACACCGCTCAAGTCATCGTGAAGATTGCGCGGGGCGGTGTAGCGGCAGTCTGCGGCAGCCGCCGCCAGCGGCAGCAGAGCAAGCAAGGCGAGCAAGTAACGCATGGGAAATCTCCGGCCAGGTTCGAAAGCTTCAGATGCGCGGCGGGGGCAAAAGGTTGAATGCGTCGCCAATGCCCATCTACGCATCCATCCCGGCTTTCGCCAGGACGATGGTTCAAGGTTTCCCCAGTATCCGAACGGGGGCTGGCTCAGGTGAGTGCCATTCGGGCTAACCCCATGGCTTACTTAGGCCAACCTTGAAGTTTGCGTCAACTACCCTGCAAGCCGGGGAGGAAGTCCAAACGGGGCGCATCAAGGCGCGCGCGTAGTGCCGTGGGGGCTAACTTGACCTACCGCTCTTCCTTCTTGGTCTGCTCCCAAAGCGCTTCCTGCTCCGCCAGCCCTTGCGACGCCAGCGGCTTCCCCGCTGCCGCCGCCAGCTGTTCCATGCGCCGGAACCGCCGTTCGAACTTGGCATTGGCGTGTTTCAGGGCGCGCGCAAAATCCACCCTGGCGTGGCGCGCCAGGTTCACGGCGACGAACAGCACGTCGCCGATCTCATCTTCCAGCCGCGCCGGATCGGCGCCGACCTCGAACTCGACGGCTACTTCGGCCAATTCCTCGTGGAGCTTGCCGATCACCGGTTGATGATCCGGCCAGTCGAAACCGACCGTGGCAGCACGCTGTTGCAGTTTCAGGGCGCGCTGCCATTCGGGCTGGCCGCGCGACACCCCGGCCAGCACGCTGTCGTCAGGCGAAGCGCCTTTGGCCACGCGCTCGGCGTTCTTGATCTCATCCCAGGCACGCTTCTGTTCTTCGACGTCGGCATAGCTGACGTCACCGAATACGTGCGGATGCCGGCGCAGCATTTTTTCGCTGATCGCGTGCGCCACGTCGTCGAAATCGAACAATCCCTGTTCCCGCGCCATCTGCGAATGGAACACCACCTGCAGCAGCAGATCGCCCAATTCATCGCGCAGCTCAGGCCAGTCCTTGCGGTCGATGGCGTCGGCGACCTCGTAGGCTTCTTCGATGGTGTAGGGCGCGATGGTGCTGAAATCCTGCTGGAGGTCCCACGGACAGCCGCGTTCGGGGTCACGCAGGCGCGCCATGATGGCAAGTAGGTCGGCCAGGCTGTGGCGCGTGGCCGTGCTCACGGCAATCCCGCCTCATCCAGGCGGGCGGACCAATCGATGCCCGCATCGCCCACCGCCAGGAATTCCGGATTGAGCAGCGATTCGCCACGGTTGTAGTGCAGTGGTTTACCGTTGAGATCAAGCACGGCGCCACCGGCTTCTTCCAGCACGCATTGCGCGGCGGCGGTATCCCACTCGCTGGTGGGACCGCGGCGCAAGTAGACATCCGCCGAGCCGCGCGCGATCAGGCAGAACTTCAGCGAGGAGCCCAGCGCATGCAGCTGATATGCCTCGCCTAGCAGGCGGCGCAACGTGGCTTCCGACGAACCGCCATGCGAACGGCTGCCGGCAGCAATCGGCGGATTGGCCAAGCTGCGCGTGGAGATGCGTTCCCAATCGGCATCGCGCTGTACCTGCCACCATGCGCCATGCCCGCGCGCGGCGGCGAACAATTCCTCCGTGACCGGGGCCAACACGACGCCGAGCACCGTTTTGCCATGGTCGATCAAGGCGATGTTGACGGTGAATTCGCCGTTGCGTTTCACGAATTCGCGCGTGCCGTCGAGCGGGTCGACCAGCCAGTAGCGTGACCATGCGCGCCGTTGTTCCCAGGGAAGCTGGCTGGCTTCTTCCGATACCACCGGCAGTGGGGGATCAAGTTCCGCCAGGCCGGCAGCGATGACTTTTTGAGCGGCCAGGTCCGCCGCGGTGAGCGGCGAGAAATCGGCCTTCATCTCGACGTCGAAGTCTTGGCGGTAGACGTCCATGATGGCTTCGCCGGCACGGCGTGCCAGCAAACCGATATCGAGGAGCAAGGGAAAATCGGGCGAGTGGCTCACGTGCGTTGCAGGCGTCCGGCAAGGTATTCGCGCGCCAGGAACAACGCAGCGATGGAGCGGCCTTCGGTGACATCGTCACGCGAGACCAGGGTATGTAGTTCGGAAAGTTTCCACGGCACCACTTCGAGCGGCTCGGGCTCGTCGCCCTGCAAGCGTTCCGGATACAGGTCCTGTGCCAGCACCACATGCGCCATGTGCGTCATGTAGGCCGGCGACAGTGACAGGTTGTGCAGGATCTTGAGCTTGCGCGCGCCGTAGCCCACTTCTTCCTTCAGTTCGCGATCGGCGCCTTGCTCGACGGTTTCGTCCTGATCCAGGCGACCCTTCGGCAAGCCGAGTTCGTAGCGGTCCACGCCGACGCCGTATTCGCGGATCAGCAGCACCGTTTCATCGTCCAGCATGGGCACGATGATCACCGCACCCAGGCCATGACCCTTGAGCCGCTCGTAGGTGCGCTGTTCGCCGTTGGAGAATTCCAGGTCCACCTGCTCCGCATGCAGAAAGCGGCTGGTGTCCGAGGCGCGTGTCGCGTGGATGATGGGGTAGCGAGGTGGCATGACTGGGATTGTAACCGGCTTTTGTCGCGCCCCCTCAGGCTGGAAGGGCTAGCCGTGCAAGCGCCTGCGCGTGCATGGCCGGCGTTCCGGCCAACACGCTGCGCGTCTCCAGATTCAACGGCTTGCCTTCCAGGTCGGTGAACACGCCACCGGCCTCGCGCACGATCACCGCCAGCGCGGCGACGTCGAGAATGTTCACGTCGGACTCGATCACCAGATCCAGCCCACCGCGCGCCAGCAGGTGGTAATGGCAGAAATCGCCGTAGCCACGGATGCGATTGCTGTCGCGAATCATCTGGCCCAGCGCCTGCCAGCGCGCATCGCCGGTGAGCGTCTTGACGTTGCCGGTGGAGATCGATGCTTGCGCCATATCCGTCGTGGCCGCCACCTGCACGCGTTCGCCATTGCACCAGGTGCCGCCACCGCTGCTGGCCCACATCGTCTCGCCATACACCGGTGCGCTCGACACGCCAAGCACCAGTTCACCGCGATGCATCAGCGCGATCTGTGTGGAGAAAAACGGTGTGCGGCGCACGAAACTTTTGGTGCCGTCGAGTGGATCGACCAGCCAGAGCAACTCCGCACTGTCGTTGTCCAGGCCGAACTCTTCGCCATAGATCGCCGCGCCCGGCAAGGCTGACGCAAGCACGGCGCGAATGGCCTGCTCGGCTTCGCGGTCGGCGATCGTCACCGGGGTGGCGTCGGATTTGATTTCCACCTCGACGCCGCGGCGCCAGTAATGCCTGATCACTTCAGCCGCCTCATCCGCCGCGTCACGCGCGGCGTTCAGCGCCGCCTCCCATCGCTGTTCACTCATCATCGCTTTGCCGCAGAGTTCCACTGAGCCAGACCGCCACGATAGCGGAGTTCGAGCGTGCCGTCCGCTTTGAGTGGGCCCAGGCTGCGCAACCAGCTCATCAAGGCAGGATTATCGCTGCGAGGAATAAGTCGCAGCTGCAAATCCCAGCCCAGGGGACTGAGAGATAGCCATCCAGCCGTCTGCAACAGACCTTTGCCATCATCGCTCAACGTGCCCTGGATGACTCCCGACTCGCCGGTAATCGCCAGCGAAAGCGCGCCCAACGGCAGCTTGCCCTGGGGCGTCTGCACGGCGGCGTGCGACCAGGTGCCGTGGGCATCGAGCTGCATCGGCCAATTGCCTTGCAGCTGCGCCTGCGGTATCTGCAGATCCAGTTGCCCTTGTGGCTGTCCGCGCAACCACGGCTGCGGGCCGAGCAGCGCCATGTTCATGTGCAAGCTGACGTCATGCAGCTCGATCTGCGTGGGGGAAATACGATGCACGTGCGCCTGCAGTTGCAGTTGCGGCTGGCGCAGGTCGAACCCCATGCGGATGTCGCCGAGCAAGGCGCGATGCGACAGGGTCCAATCGAGGCTGCCAAGCGGCGTACCGTTCGCCAGCGACACCTGCCCTGCCCGCCCCTCCCAGAGCGTTCCGCTGACATCGTCCAGATGCCATCCACGCCGTTGCGCCTGCAACCATGGCAACGCCCAACTCGCCGGCAGAAACCACACCAACACCGCAAGGGCGAGTACGCCCACCACCAAACCCACCAGCCAACGCTTCATCGATCGACCCATCTGTGCTTGAGCGGCACACCAACTGCCCCGATCATAGCCGGATGACTCAGCACACCGACGCCAACGCAGCCCTCGCCCAGCGCGATCTCCGCCATATCTGGCATCCCTGCACCCAGATGCATGATCACCAACATGTACCGATGGTGCCCATCGTGCGTGGCGAAGGTGCCTGGCTGATCGACGCGAACGGTCGCCGCTACCTGGATGGCATCAGTTCCTGGTGGACCAACCTGTTCGGCCACGCCAACCCGCGCATCGCCGCGGCGCTGGCCGAACAGGCCAAGACGCTGGAGCATGTGATCTTTGCTGGCTTTACGCACCCGGTGGCGATCGAATTGGCCGAGCGGCTGGTAGCCATCACGCCGCAGGGGCTGGAGAAAGTGTTCTTCGCCGACAACGGTTCGGCCGCCATCGAAGTGGCGCTGAAGATGAGTTTTCATTACTGGCTCAACCAGGGTCACGGCGAGAAGACACGCTTTATCGCGCTGACCGGCAGCTATCACGGCGAAACGCTGGGTGCGCTATCGGTGAGCGACGTGGCGCTCTATCGCAAGACCTATGCGCCGCTGTTGCTAACGCCCGTTCTCGCGCCCTCGCCGGATGCCTACGAAGGCGAACCCGGCGAGCCACCCGAACACGTCGCCACGCGCCGCCTGGAAGCGATGCGCGTGTTGCTCGAACGCCATGCACACGAAACCTGCGCGGTCATCGTGGAGCCACTGGTGCAATGCGCAGGCGGCATGCGCATGTATCACCCGAGTTATCTCAGCGGCTTGCGCGCGCTCTGCAACCAGTACAACGTGCATCTGATCGCGGACGAAATCGCCGTCGGCTTCGGGCGCACCGGCACGCTGTTCGCTTGCGAGCAGGCGCATATCGCCCCGGATTTCATGTGCCTCTCCAAAGGGCTGACCGGCGGCACCCTGCCGCTTTCGGCCGTGCTGACGACCCAGCACGTGTATGAAGCCTTCTATGCCGAATACAACGCAGGCAAGGCGTTTTTGCACTCCCATAGCTACACCGGCAATCCACTTGCATGCCGTGCCGCGCTGGAAACCTTGAACATCTTTTGCGATGAACCGGTATTGGAGCGCAATCGCGCGTTGGCATCACACCTTGCCGCGCGGCTTGCGCCGCTACGCGAGCATCCCAACGTGGCCGACGTGCGGCAGCATGGCATGATCGCCGCGGTGGAACTGGTTGCCGATAAAGCGACACGGCGTGCGTTTCCAGCCGAGGAACGGCGTGGCTTGCGTGTTTATCTGCACGGTCTGGAGCATGGCGCGCTGCTGCGGCCGCTGGGCAACGTGATCTATTTCATGCCGCCTTATGTGGTAAGCGAAGGCGAGATCGATCACCTGGTTGATGTGGCGATCGCTGGCGTTGCCCGCGCCATCACATAGGCTTGGGTGCAAACCCCAACCTGCAAAAGCCTGTCGCACGACGGTCAATGGCCATCGTAACCGCGTGTCGTGATGGCTGGATCCAGCCTTTCCAACGCCGGCCCCAGCGTATTTTCGCCGGTGTTATCAATATCCTGCTTGGTATACGAACGGCCCGCGACCGGCAGGCACTCGCCTTTCTTAGGCGGGATCAGGCTACCGGTATCGCGGATGCATTGGCGGTCACCCGGCTTGAGCGGCGAGCGTTTGGCAGTGGTCGAGGCGGTGGGTGCCGCATTGGCCTGGGGCTGGCTGGCTGAAGGCAGGCTCTGTGGAGCGGCGAGGGCGGCCGTCGCGAAAGCCAGCGAGGCAGCGGAGAGTATCAGCTTGATCATGGAAACCTTCTTGCCCGCTATAGGGGAAACACGAGCTCTGCAGGGGTATGTCCATGCTGCTACCGCGTTTGGTTCATCGCAAGAGGCAGCCGCGGCCCGCCCATTCAGATGGCTGAACCATGGCGCGGCAGGCGGTATGCTCACCCACTTCCCAGCCATCGAAAGCTTATGCGCACCACCCGCATCCACGTCGAACAGCTGCTGGCGCTTGCCACCGAGCTGGCCCTGCCTGCACAGGCCGCCGAGCACGTAGCGCGCGTGCTACGCATGAATACGGGCGATGCGCTGACGGTGTTCAACGGCGATGGTTTCGATTACACGGCCACGTTGGTCAACATCGGCAAGCGTGACGTGGTAATTCGCGTCGACAGCCGCGAGGAAATTGCGAATGAATCACCGCTCCGGCTGACCCTGGCGCAAGGCGTTGCGCGCGGGGAAAAGATGGACCTGATCGTGCAGAAAGCCACCGAGCTCGGCGTATCCCGCATCGTGCCGCTATTTACCGAACGTTCCGAAGTCAAGCTGGATGCAGCACGCGCGGAAAAACGCCTGCAGCATTGGCGCGCGGTGGCAGCCAGTGCATGTGAGCAGAGCGGACGTGTACACATTCCCGAAGTGATGCCTGCGCAGGCGCTGCAAAACTGGCTAGAAAGCCTGGGCGGTGATGATGCGCAACGTCTGGCCTTGCTGCCAGAAGGCACTTTGCGGGCACGCGAAGTCCAGTTTGGCGCGGCAGGTGGATTGCTGGTGGTGGGGCCGGAAGGCGGCCTGGGCCATCGCGATGTCGCAGCTTTGCACCAAGCGGGCTTTCGGGGTCTGCGCCTGGGGCCGCGGATTTTGCGCACAGAAACCGCGGGTTTGGCGGCGCTGGCCGCCTTGCAAGCGACGCACGGCGACTTTTAAGGCGATAGCCGCCGGCGCAAACCGAGGCGCGCATACAGTGCGCTGACGGGTACGTGGAATAGACAGAGCATCCTTAAGGCCAATGGCACTAACCTAAGCAACATCACCCGGCCTTCGCCAGGACGACGGGTCAAGGTTTTCTGTTGTATTCAAGCGAAAGCGTCTTAAGTCAGTGCCATTGGCCTTAGGGCAACCGACATTCCGCCAATGCCAGTTGCCTCGCATGGCAAGGCAACGCGGGCCTGACACTGGCGTCCCAATTCGAATGCTGCTTGCCAACCGCCTTGTTTCACCGATGCCGCTGAGAGCGTCCCGTGCATGTCAGGTTCTCAGCGGCACGTTGCCCGATTTCCATGTCCACCAATCCCAGTTTTCATCCGGACTAAAACCGGCATAATCAGGCCACGTCGCCGGATCTTTAATCTCCGAAAACGCCTTGACTCTCTGTGGGTCGCTATCCCAGGCGTACATATACTGCGTAGAAAATGGCTGTGACATATCTTTTTTATAGTATTCGAGGGTGTACCCCTGCCAAATACGATCATAAGGATAGCTTTGGGCAGCCGCTAACCCCGCACCCATACCCGCGCCGGCTCCCGCCATGCCTCCAACCAAAGCGCCTGGCGGCCCGGCCGTAAAAAAACCCGCCGCGCCACCGGCCAGGGCGCCTCCTGCGGTCGACCCCGTCGTGGTCAGGAACTGCGCGAAATTACTACCGTCGCTGTTGGTCAGCAACGGCTCGTGCGCCCTGGCGACGACCCTGCTTCCATCCGGGAAAGTGTACGCGCGCTGATGTGGATTTTTGTTCACCGGTTTCCCGTACTGGAAGAATTGGCCCTGCGTCGCCCAGCTCGCGCTACGCGCATCAGACGCGTTCCGGAATCCGGTCGGCTCACCGCGCAGGCCGAATCTAAGGCCAAACGATTTATCTATTGCATCATTAAATACCTTGATACCATAAGTAACAGACGGAGCATTTTTCAATGCATCCTCCGTGGTTTTACCAACCGGCTTGTCTATATCGGTCCAAACGTCGCCATGCAGTCCAATGGACAAACGCGAAGCATCGTAAATATATTGATAAGGAAGAATCTTCCTATAGGAATCAACTCCAATATATTTTATATTATCTTTGTTTTCTATTATAATGCCCGACCCAACAGTATCCTTACTAGCAAATATGATCGAATGATAACCTTTATATCTTGGATCCGAATGCCTTGTCATGTCGCCTAAAAATATGACACTATTTCCGTTTTTCTCATTGGATCTAAGATAATTTAATCCATCAATCGTCTTAACTACCGACTCCCTCAACAAAGATAGATTTTTAGGATGAAAAATAAAATCCCCAAAAGCCCTTTTTAGTTGCTCTTTTTGCTCGTCATTCAATAACCACCCTCCCTTTATTTCCTCATCAATAGCCTTAAGTGCCTTTTCCGCTCCGTCGATTGCTTTATCCAAGGCGTCCATAATCATTTCATACCGCCGAGGATCAGCCCGTGCAGGCCTTGCGTCGAATAACTTGATTTCCTCCATTAAACCTGCGTTGTGGCTTCGCTCAGTTCTACCCGAATCGCCCGGTTGGACCGGTTGCTTTTGCGACGCACTGGGAAAAGGATTGCCTGTCGACGAAACCGAAGGCTGCATTGACGGCGGCGGACTGGGCTGCGAAGACGATGGCGTGGCGATGGCGGCCGGATCGGAATCCGGTGACGTGGCGGATGGAAGAGTCGTGATGCTCATGGTCTTTACCTCCGGAGGCGATCTGTTCAATGAACGTACCGGCCCAGATCGATGCGAGGTGGTAAAGCCATATCCATGCGCCCTTAACTGCCCCCCGCAGACTCCGCAAAGCTGAGAAGCGCTTGCGGCCGGTATGGCTCTACTACCAGCGTTTTGATCCTGATTGCTAAGTTCGCCAGCCACCTTGTGTCGCCTGCCGAACGAGATCATGAGCACTACGGTCAGCCCCTCTTATTTCTTCCTTCCAACCGATTCCCAACCGACCGCAACGATACCCGAGCCCTCGCCATCACCCAGCCTCATCCTGCAACCGCAGATCACACCGACGCCCCATCCATGGCCATCCGCCCGCCCCATCCCGCCGCCGTCAAACAGCTACGTCCGCTTGCCGCGTTCGGCGGAAAACACGGCCGCCATCGGCGCTCCTAACCAGATCGGCAACAGCGGCACTCCTACTGCTCCATCGCGGCTTTCCCCGGATGCACAAAAGCTCCAGCAGCTTCCCCAGGCACAGCGAGACGCGCTGATCCAACGGAATCAGTCGAGCAAAGAGCAGCAGACGTCCTTGCTAAAAGCCTATCCAAGCCTCCCCAAGGAGGCCATCGCACGGATGCAACAATGGGTGGACGACACCTATGGATCCGGCCATGACGTGACCAAGCTATACCTGGTGCGCTATGGCAAAGACCCGCACGGCCACCCGTCCCATACCGAGCACAACCCGGCACTGGACCGGGAGGGCGCGCCTGCCGAGGCGATACCGCTGTGGAAGGTGCTGCAGAACAACATGGCCAATGGCAGCTTGTTCGGCAACGACTACAGCGCCAACCGACAGGAGTACAAGATTGTCGACGCCAGCGACGTGGGCAAAAAGTACAGCGACGCGCGCGGCGTCCTGGATCCGGAAAAGCTCTACAACACGCGGGGCAAAGTGAACTTCAAGGTCGATCATGGAAAGGCTGTCGACCGATATTACCGGGAGCATCACGATGACATCGCCAAGTGGGCCAAGCAGCGTGCATTGGTGCAGCTGGACGTCCAGCATGCCACGGGAAACTTGGACGACAGCGACTACGCGAGCCTTAAAAATGTGCTGGAACGGGGGGAAGGCGGCAAGGTCTACACGCTTAGCCTGGGCGACAATACGATTGGCGGCAGTGGACGCTTTGCCGCCGATTACACGCTCGCCGGCGGCCTGCGCATCGAACTGCCTTCCGGGAGGAACTTCACCTATCTGCCCAAAGAAGAGCAGCCGTACCGCCCCTTCGATAACGACCTGGATGCCATCGCGTCCATTCGCGACAACGGGAAAGATCTCAAAAAGTCCAAAGAGTTCGTCGAGAAATACCGCTCCCTGCTGGGCGATCCTGCGGTGGAAAACCCCCTGGCCGTCAAGGATATGCAGGAGGCCACGGTCGAGGGAGTGTTCAGGCACTCGCACGGCAATTTCAAGCAGCTGTTGCATGGGAAAGAGCGCGATATCACGCACGATCCCTTTGGGGAGCTAACGGCTGCCTCGCATGCCAACGACAGCCAGGATGCCTGGGATGGCATTCAGTCGGACACGGACATCCGGCGCGCGACAGTCGGGAAATGGGGCAATACGGGCCTGGAAATCCTGGCCATTCTCCCCATCGGCGCCGAAGGGATTGGCGGAGTGATGAAGGGTGGCCGCGCTGCGCTGGGGAAACTGGCGGCTGGAGAGGCCGAAGACATAGTGACCCAGGCGGGGGCAGCCGCGGGACGCGGTACGGCAAAAACCGTAACGGAAGACGTCGCGGAAGGAAGCGGAGATGGCAATCTCGGCGCGATCGACGAACTGAACAACGCCAACCGCCCTTCCATCCCGTCATCCAATTTGCCACCCAAGGCCAATGTCGACCCCAACGCGCTGGAGCTGCTCCAAGACAAAGCTGTCTATCGCGACAAGCAAGGCGATAACTTCGCGCGTATCGGCGACGACCTCCATCAAGTGAAATACGACAAGCAGTTGCGGGAATGGATCGCGGTCGATCCCAGCAGGCCCAATGACTTCACCCGAAGCGTGCCAGTGAAGCTGGTTGGCAAGGGCGAAGCGGAGCCCCTGCCGAGGCCGGGACTTGTAGGGGGAGGGCTAAGAGATCGCGTCTTCGGCATCAACATGCCCGAAATGCGCAGCCGCCTGGAGAGCTGGGGACGAGATGAGATAGCAAGGGGCGCCGATCCACAACATGTCGCTACCGCCAAAAGGATCATTGAAGAAACGCTATCGTCCCGTAGCACCCAATTGTCCCTGCGGGACCTGGGACTTCACACCCTTCCGGAGGATGTACTTAAAAAACTGACATGGCTGAAGAAGCTGGATCTTTCTCGCAATAACCTGGAAAGGCTGCCGGCCAACATCGACAAACTCAAACAATTAACCGACCTAGACGTTTCCCGCAACTCGCGGCTGCAGTCTCTGCCCGACGCACTAGGCCAATTGAATAAGCTCGAAAAGCTCAACGCATCGCATGGGGCAATCGAATCGCTGCCCGCCTCTTTACGCAATCTCACTCATTTGAAGGAGGCTAATTTTTCATTCAACAGGCTGCAGGAAGTGCCATTGCCGCTGGCAGGGCATCCGTCACTTGAATCCCTCGATCTTTCGCATAATTCGATATCCACCATTCCGCGCGACATTGAAAACACGTCCAATTTAAAATCGCTGTTCCTAAACCATAATCTCTTGACCGAATTTGACGCGGCTGACCGAGGAGCATATTACGACGAAAAACTCAACCTCGGTAAACTCAAACAACTTGAGCATCTCAATCTTAGTGATAATCATATATATTCGTTAGCCCGCAGCTTCGGCGACTTGCCAGCTTTGAAATCGCTGCATCTTGAAAATAATCAGCTCAGAATCCTGCCGCCAAATTTTGGCGGCTTGAGCCAGCTGGAGTCTCTTTACCTTAAAAACAATGAATTTGCTCATTTCAACGGGATCGATGCAGCAAACAAGCCCATACATCTCAGGCATCTCGACTTGAATGGAAACCGATTGAGCTCGCTGCCCGAATGGATATTTAAACTGCCCGACGGAAGCACGGTTGATTACGGAAATAATCCCATCACATCAATACCTCCTGGCGCTTCAATACAAAACTCAGGCATACAGCTAACCATCACAGAGCCCACCGATCCACTTCTTCGAGAGACCCTGGACGGTTACGCGACCCACAGCCCGAATTTAGTTCTCAACCGCGTTGCCCGGCCTACCCTGCAGGAAGAAATCAGCAGATCCTTTCCCAACGACACCGCGGAAAGCTGGGCGCAGGGCTGGGAGAACCCGCCTGAACGCTATGCGGATTCTTTTTCGGAGCTGATAAGACGTCTTTTGACGGAGTCCCGCGAAGGGCGAGCCAATCCAGAACAAACCGGGGAGCGCATTAAGGCTGTATTGAAATATATGAAAGATCACCCCGAGTCACGCCAGCCTATTTTCGATACGGCGGAATCCCATATCGGAACTTGCGGCGATAACGTGCAACTCGGCCTCTCTACCATTGAGAAGCAAATCGATAATTACCGCATGGAAAATGGGGAACTGTCAGAGGAGCAAATGGCGGATAAAATCATGAGGCTATATAATGAAAGTGTCGTCGATGACATCATAAACCAGAAAATCCGCGAAAATCCCGCCAGATACGAGGACCCGGTGGAAACCAAACTGGACTATATGAGGCGGCTGCGGAAAGCCGGCATCAAACTGCCCGAAAGTGATGACAACATGCAATTTCATCGACTATCCGGCGTAGCTCCTGAAGACATACCAGAAGCGGCGGCTCGAATACGTGCCACGCAAAACAGTCCGGCAATGATCGAGTTTCTGAGCAACCATGAGTCATGGCAGAATCTCATGAAAAAGCGCTATCCCGAGGATTACGAGGCAACCATTAAGCCGTTCCATGATCGGTTGGATAAACTCGAAGACATGGAGCCGCCCGCGCGACAATCCGGCCAGTCCGAAGACGACTACCGCAGGGAGAAGCAGCTTTGGGAAAACGAACACACGGCAGCTATCGAGCAATGGGTGACGGACAAAGCGGAAGCTGAAAGAGCTTTTTTCAAAAAGTCGACCCGGGACTACTTGGGCTCAAAATCAAACTTCTAGCATCAGCTCGCCTGCCGCAGCAGTTCGGTCACTTCGCTTTCGATCCCTTCGAGATCCGGAATCACCGCGATATCGTCGCGCACTAGCACCTGTGCCTTCACGCCACGCGGCAACGGCTTGCCGTCGTGGGTGGGAATGATCAGCTCGGAGTTGAGCGTGGTCAGGCGTGGGAAACCTTGCGTCACCACGGCCACGAATGGCACGTCCGGGTTGTCGCCCAGCGCCTTCAGGACGGCTACGCGCACGGCGAGTTCCGCATCGCCTTCTTCCGCACCGGCCAGCTTGGTGAACGACACCAGCGGCACGCGCCAGCCGCGCCATGCGATACGGCCAAGCAGCCATTCGGGTGCATCCGGTACCGGTTCGGCGTTGGCGAAGGTGATGACTTCGGCCACGGTGGCGTTGGGCAGCAGCAGGCGCAGGTTGCCGACCGGCACGAGGACGCAGCGGATTTCGCGGGGTAAGGGTTGTTCGCTCATCGGAAATCCTCGTTGGATGCTCTGAACCATTCTGGTCGGGTGTCACCGGCCCTGTCCGTTTGCAGATCACGGGGCCATCGGCGCAGGCAGACTGGCCGTCTGTCGAGACGATGGACCGAAGATATGCAAACAGACGGGGCCGCCCCGGAAGGTGATGTCCCGAAAGCCCGCAGCCTGCGCCGCGTAGCACACCCTGCATGCCTTCTGGACATCATGCCACCCGCCCAGAAGGGTCCAGAGCATCCATTAAACGTACCGCAAGCTCCTGCGGCGAACCGGAAAAACTAGCCAGGCGTTCGGCCATCACGCCGTTGACCATGTCTGTGTAGTGATCGCTGAAAGACGCTTCCACCCATACTTGCCCACCGCGATCGTGGATGGCTTGCGCACCGGCCACGGCGTCGGTGGCCTGGCCGGCGAAGACGATGGCCAGCGCGTCGCGCCCGTAGACGTTGGCGGCCATGGTGAAGCTGCTGTCGATGGAGGGCGATTGCCCGCTGACGTCGTCGTTGGCGGCGCTCACGTCCACGCGGCCATCGCGGGTGATGCGCACCTGTTGGCCACGCGGCACCACCACGATTTCGCCGCTGCGCGTGCGCATGCCGGCCGTCGCCACCTTGATCGGCAGATCGCAACTCGCCATCAGCGAAGAAACCAACTGCTCGAGTGCATCCTGCGCGTGATGCTGGGTAAGCAGGATCGGCAGCTTCAAATCGCCCGGCAAGGCGGCGAGGAAAGCCCCCAGCGAAGCGCCGCTGTCGCGTGCCGCGCCCAGCACCAGCAAGCGCGCGAAGGCAGTATCCAGCTCGTGCAGATGCGACTCGAACGGTTGGTACTCTTCTTTGGGCGCGATGGCTTCTTCCATCGACACCAATTCCAGGGTCATGCCGGGTTCGACGGGCGATTCGTGTTCCAGGGACTCCGCATCGGGCGCCAGGTAATCGGCGGCGCTGACCTTTTCGACGCCAAACGATGCCTTGCCATCGGACGGCGGCGCCGCGACATGCTCGCTCTCATCCACGAAGCCCCATTCCGGCGCGGCAGGTGTCTGCTGCGCCAGCGTCTTCGTTTCGATCACGGGCGGCGTGAACTCCTCGCCGTGCGAGGCAAGCGACAAGTGATCCAGGTTGATGTTGAACGCCGGTGCGTCCATGCGTGCCGGCGACGGCGCTGGCGCGGCTTCGGGAGCCGGCGCGAAGCCGGCCGCCGTCGGTATGTGTTCGTGCGGTTCCGGCGCCGCGCGCGGCTCGTCCTGCCAACCGAAGTTGCCATCGTGCAAGGGCGGCAGCTCGTCTTCCGCGGTGAATTTCAGGGAACCGAATTCGCTTTCCGGCACGTGCTCGGTGGCGTCGCCGCTCGCAAGCAAGGCTTCCAGTTCGTTCGCCAGCGTCTCGGAGATCTCCGCCTGGCTCGGCGCGTCGTCCTGCTGCTGCAGCACGTCGGCAAGCGACGCCTCGGTCGATGCCGCAGGTTCGAATGCCGGGACGGGTTCGAATGCCAATGCCGGCGCAGGCGTCGGCGTCGGCGTCGATTCGAGTTCGGGCTCGATCGCTGGCGCCCACTCCTGCACCGGCTCGGGAACCGCCGATGCGAGTTCCGGCTCAGCCAGCGCGACCGCCTCCGCTTGTGGCTCGGGCCGAGCCGGCGCCGCGGCCGGCGGCGACACTATCGGCTGCGCGTTCTCGGGGCGCGGCGGATCGATGGTGTCCGTGTTGAGCGTCTTGGCCGCCAGGTGGCGCGCCCAGCGCGCACGGTCCCAGCCGTCCAGGCCGCGGCTGGCCTGGGCGTCGTTGAACACCACGGGAATGTCGCCGGCGGCGACCAGCTCGTAGATCAGGTCGAGCGCGGTGTCGTCCACCGAGTCGTCCAGGTTTACGACCAGCACGTTCACGCCGGCCTGGCGCAGCTTGACCACGTCGAAGCTGCTTACCGGCCCTTCGTGCGCGATCCGTGCGCCGTGCTCGGACAGTGCGGCGCGCAGATGACCACCTAACTCCACGTCATCGAAGAGCAGCGCAGCCGCAATAGAGCCTTCCTTCATACCCCATGTGCCTCGTATTGCGCCTGAGCGGCTGTCAGCTGGTTGCACGTGGCGCGACGCCAGACTGGCCGTCTGGTCAAGCCGCGCGCAGCCGCATGGCGACCGCTCAGGCGCAATGCGGGGTGCTGGGGGCGTGAAGGCAGGCTCTTATGTTCACTCATTCACCGGCTCCTGCGCGTGCTGCTCCAGTACTTCGCTGATCTGCGCCAGCAATTCGGCTTCCTGGTAGGGCTTGCCGAGATAACGCTCCACGCCGATGTCGAACGCACGCTGGCGATGCTTTTCGCCGGTACGCGAGGTGATCATGATGATCGGCACGTGGCGCAGGCGCGGATCGGACTTCATCTGTGTCGCCAGTTCGTAGCCGTCCATGCGCGGCATTTCGATGTCCAGCAACATCAGGTCGGGTACGCGCTCGTGCAGTTTCTCCAGCGCGTCCAGGCCGTCCTTCGCGGTTTCCACTTCGTATTCGTGGCGTTCGAGTACGCGGCCGGTGACCTTGCGCATGGTGATCGAATCGTCCACCACCATCACCAGCGGGCGCACGCGTACTTCCTCGATCACCGGCGCGGTGGTGGCGTATTCCAGGCCTTCGGCCAGGCGCTGTTCGCGACGGGCCACGCCATGGCGCACCAGCGGCGCGAGGTCGAGAATCACCAGCACCGAGCCATCGCCCATGATGGTCGCGCCGAGAATACCCGGCACCGAACTCACCTGCGGGCCGACCGACTTCACCACGATTTCGCGCGAGCCGATCACGGCGTCGACGCGGATCGCGCCACGCAGTTCGCCCGAGCGGGTCAGCAGCAGCGGCAGCTGTTCTTCGTCGCTGATGCCCGGGACCACGCCGAGCAATTGGGCCAGGTCGTGCACGGCGTAATCCTCGCCGTTGTAGTCGAACTGCGGGTTTTCTTCGGCCAGGCGTTGCGCCAGTTCATCCGGACTGATGCGGGCGACGCCCTGCACCGAGGTCATCGGGATGGCGAAGGCGGATTCGCCGATGCGCACCAGGATCGCCTGCGTCACCGCGAGGGTGAACGGCAGTCGCAGCACGAAGGTGGTGCCTTCGCCCTGACGCGACTCGATGGCGAGCGAACCGCCCATCGACTTGATCTCGCTGGCCACCACGTCCATGCCCACGCCGCGGCCGGCGAGCTGGGTGACGGTGCTGGCGGTGGAGAAGCCGGTCTGGGTGATCAGTGCGAGCAACTGGTCGTCGAACAGGCGCGTATCCGGGCGGATCAGCCCGCGCTCGATCGCACGGTCGCGGATCGCCTCGCGATCGAGGCCGCGGCCGTCGTCGCTGACGCGAATCACCACTTCGGTAGCCTCGCGCGCCACGCGAATGCGCACCGCGCCCTCTTCCGGCTTGCCCGCCTTGCGGCGCTCAGCCGGTGTTTCGATACCGTGCGCGACGGCATTGCGCAGCATGTGCTCGAACGGCGCCTTGATGCGGTCGAGCAGGTTGCGGTCCATTTCGCCGTGCGCGCCTTCCACGTACAACTGCGCGCTCTTGCCTTCTTCCTGGGCGGCCTGGCGCAGCGTGCGGCGCAGGTTCGGCACCATCGTGTCGAACGGCAGCATGCGCGTGCGCAGCAGACCTTCCTGCAACTCCGAACTGACGCGCGACTGTTGGATCAGCAGCGTTTCGGCCTGGCGGGTGAGTTCGTCCAGCATGCTCTGGATCGACACCAAGTCCGATACCGACTCGGCCAGGGCACGCGAGTACTGCTGCAATTGCGAGAAGCGGTCGAGTTCGAGCGGATCGAACACGGCCAGGCCCGCATCGCGATGCTCGCGCTGGAAGCGCGCGATGATCTGCGCTTCGGTTTCGATTTCCAGCATGCGCAGCTGGCTGCGCAGACGCGACACGGTCTGTTCGAGTTCGACCAGGTTGAAGCGGTAGGCCGATACCTGCTGTTCCAGGCGCGAGCGGTAGATCGCCACTTCGCCGGCGTGGTTCACCAGGCTGTCAAGCAGTTCGGCGCGGACGCGGATCTGTTCCTGCGCGGTGCGGCCGGCTTCCTCGCCGTGCGGTTCGTCTTCCAGGGGCAGCAGCGAAGGCAGTTCTTCCGCGCCGAGTTGCGGTGCCGGTGCGGTAGCCATGGGGGCAGGCGCGGGAGCTTCGGCGACCGGCGCCGCGGGTTCCTGCGTGCCGCCCTGCAAGCGCGCAACCATCGCGTGGGGATAGGCAATCGCCTGGCCCTGCGATACGCGCTGCACCAAACCATGCATTTCGTCGAAAGCGGCTTCGAGCGTGCCGATCAGCGGCGCGGCCTTATCCGGATCGATGCCGTGCGAACGCTCCAGCAAGCTTTCCAGCGCGTGGCTGAGATCGCCCACCGGCGTGACGCCCGCGATGCGCGCGCCACCCTTGAGGGTATGCAGCGCACGCAACAGGCCTGCCATGTGCGACACGTCGGTCGGCTCGGCATGCCACTTCGCCAGCGTGCTGTCAGCGTCGTCGAGAATCTCGCGCGCCTCTTCGCTGAAGATTTCCAGCAAGTCCGGATCGATGTGGTGGAAGCTCATCAGCTCGCCGGCCGGCTGGCGTTCGATCGCTTCCTGCGATGGCGGCAGATCGGCCGTCAAGGGTGCTTCGTGAGGCGGTGCTTCGGCAACCGACGCACCAGCCATCGTTTCTTCGTGATGCAGCGCTTCTGCAACCGCCTCGGCGCCCGGCTCGTCGGGATGCGGCGTTTCGATAACGGGTTCGGCGGCCGGTTCCTCCGGCGGCAGTTCGGCGGCATGCCCGACATCGTGCTCGACCGCTTCGGGTTCGAGTGCAGGCGTCGCCTCGAACGAGGGCTGCTCGACCAACGCATGCACAGGCTCGTCGTGCGTGGGCTGTTCGGGCAGCGCTTGGTCGATCAGCTCGTTTTCCGCGTCGCGCTCAACGTCCAAATGATGCTCGATCGCTGCCGGTTCGTCGGCCACCGGATCGGCGACGGCATGCCCAGGGTCAAGCGCCTCGAGGCTGGCGAGCAGTTCGGCAAATTCCGCATCTTCGGCGCTGGGTTCGGGCTCGCGATGATGTTGCACCGCCTCGGCTTCAGCCGGCTCTTCGGCAGCCAGCGATTCGAGCAGTTCGGCGGTGTAATCCTCGTCCGCGCCGGGCGGCGCTTCGGCTGGCGGTTCAATCGCCAGCGGCGCGTGTTGTTCTTCCACTGGCTCGGCCGGCGCAGCAACCGGGGCGGGCGGTTCGACTGGCTCGAACGACACCGGTTCGACCGCGTGCGGTTCGAACACCACGTGGGCGATCTGCGGCTCGGGCTGGTGATCACGCAACTCGGTGAGGCGCGCGATGATGGCGGAGGCATCCGGCAATTGCGGATGCGATGCATCGAACTGCGCCATCACCTCGTCGACCACGTCGGCGCTCTGGCGCAACAGGCGCACGCCTTCGCCGGAGAGCGGCTCCCCCGCCGCGCGCAGGCGCTTGAGCAGGCTTTCCAGTGGCGACAGCAGCTGGATCAACAGCGGAATGTCGACCATGGCGATGGCACCATGCAACGTGTGCACGGCGCGCAGCAGGCCGTCCTCGACCGGGATGTCGCCCTGGGCGTAGGTCACGGCATTGCGGATGGTCTGCAGGTACTGCGCCACTTCGCTGCGCAGGATTTCCAGCAGCACCGGATCGACCGGCGGCAACACCGGCGCGTCGATCATGCCGGCCGCCGGTACGGGCGCTTCGAACGGCAGGATGGCCGCGGCCGAATGATCGGTATGCGTGGCGGTGGGAACGGTCTCGGGCGATACGCGCGGAACACGGCGATGCACCACCCGACGCACGGTCTGCGTGCCGCTGGTGGCGAACTGTTCCATGCTGGCCTGCTCGCCGGCCGCAAGATGATCGGCCGCCTGCATGATGCCGGTGAGCGGTGCCGTCGGAACGGTGTTTTCCTTCAGCATCGAATACAGCTGCGGCAGCGCATCGATGGCGTGGCCGATCAGCGCCTGCACGCCGGAGTGCGGCGGCACGGTGCCGTCGAGCACACGGTTGAGCATGTTCTCCACGCGCCAGGCGAATTCACCCAGCACCGCCGCACCGACCAGGCGGCCGGAACCCTTCAGCGTGTGGAACGAACGGCGGATCGGCGTGAGCGCGGGCAATTGGGTGGGATCGGTCATCCACGCCTGCTGCGTCTGGCGCAGGTTGCTGATCTCGTCCTGCATTTCCTCCAGGAAGATGTCGCGGATGTCGTCGTCGATGCCGTCGGTGCTGGCCTGGAAGCCGGCGGTGGCGGCCAGCGGATCAATGCCGGACACCTGCTCTTCGATTTCTTCTTCGATCTCGATCCAGTCTTCGCCTTCGTTGACGACCGGCGCATGCGTCAACGCCTCGGTTTCAACCAAGTGCAGACCCGTGATGTCGTGTCCGATAGGCACGGGTGTTTCACTGCTGCCGATGAAGAGCCCGCTGGCGTCTTCACCGTGCGCCACGCTGACCGATTCGTTCAGCGCGGGCTCGCTCTGCATGGGCGCCGGCGCAGCGTCGAACGCCTCCATCGGCGCGGGTGCCGGAGCGGCGGCTGCGCGGACGGTCTCCGCCGCGGCCTTGGCCAGCGGCGGCGGCCAATAGCCCAGGCCGCCGAGGCTGTGCTCGGCCACATCGAGCACGTGGTCCAGTCCGCCGCGATGTTCGCGCGCGGCTTCCAGGTAATACTCCAGCGCGGCCAGCGCGTCGGCGAGCTGGTCCATCTGCACACTGCTGGGAATGCGCTTGTCGATGCACAGCTCGTTGCCGATGAAGCGGCCCACGCCTTCGGCGATCTGCGCCGAGCGGGGCGAAGAGAGCATGCGCATCGCGCCGGCCACTTCGTCCATCATCGCCGGCAGGCCGTCGAGCTGATCGTGCTGCCAGCCGGATTCGACGAAGGCGACGATGCCGTTCTTCACCTTGCCGGTATTGCCGACGGCTTCGCTCATCAGCGTGGCGAGAATGTGCCGCGCTTCGCTGCGCGGCAGCATCGCCACCTTGTGTTCTTCTTCCTCCGGCGGCGTTTCCGCGCCGAGGCTTTCGATGTGGTCGTCCAGCGAGGCTTCGACGTAGAGCAGCGCGCCGGCCACGTCGAGCAGGGATTCTTCATCCGGGCTGCGCAGGCGGTTGGCGACTTCTTCCAGCACGCGGCGCTGTTCGTTCACCACGCGGCGCGGCACGTTGAGCGCGAGCATGCCGAGCGTATCGCCAACGCGCTCCAGCACTTCGGCCTGGGCGCCAAGTTGCGAGGGATCGGCATCGTTCTGGCGCATGAACAGGTCCAGCGCTTCCTTCACGCGCAGCAGGTCGTCCTTCAACGCACGCGCGACGGAATCGAGCAACGCGCGGTTGTGGCCAGCCATCGAGCCGCGGGCATGCTCGACCTCGGTGGCGTCAGGCATCAGGCTGTCGAGGTTGTACGTCTGCGCCAGCTGCTGCATCTGCGGACTGCGTTGCTTGGCCTGCGCCACGATGTAGAGCAACTTGCGCGCCAGATCATCCGCATCACCACCCTGCAGGGCGTCTTCGCCTTGCTCGATCAGCTGGCGGATGCTGCGGTCGACTTTGCCGACCAACTGGCGCACGTCGGCGGCCTGGGCCTTGAGCATGCCCTGGTCAAGACCTTCCAGCACGCCCGAGGTGATCCACCACAGGCGGCGACCGGGCACGGTGCTGCAACGCGCGGCGATGGCCGTGAGTGCATTGCGCATGCCGCTCAGCTGCTGCGGACCGTTCTGGCCGCGGAACCATGCCAGCAATTGTTGCTGGAAGCGCAGGCGCAGTTCGTTGATTTCACTCTTGCGGCGCTGAGGGTCGACGGGACCGGCGGCGGCCGGCGCCTGCGGCGGCAACGCGGCTTCAAGATTGGGCGTGAACAGCGCCGCTTCGCTCAATGCTTCCTGCTCGCGGCTGGCGCGCAGTTCGTTGAGCAGCGGCAGCAGCACCACCGGGACGTCGCGATGGCCGCTCGAAAGGCGTTCCAGGTAATCGGGCAGTTGCATCAGGCCGCGCATCAGCGCGGCGTAGGCGTCCTCGCGATGGCGGATGTGGTCTTCGAGCAGCGAGATGGCGAGTGTTTCCATCTCCTCGGCGACCATCGCCGCGCCGTACAGCTCGACCATGCGCAGCGTGCCTTGCACCTGGTGCAGGTTGTCGGCGCAGCCGCGCATGACGTCGCGCTCGCCGGGATTGTCCACGTAGGATTCGAGCGCCTGTCGCGCGAGCGCAAGCGTCTCGTCAAGCTCGGGCTTGACCCACTGGAGCGTGGTGAAATCGATGTGGTCTTGAAGTCTCATACGCCCCCCTCAGCGGCTGCGCCCTTGGCGCCAGACACAACCGTCGAGGTTGCCCTCTTGTGAATGCCCAGTAACACCTATCAACCCGGCAGCTTGAAGTGCGCCACCGAACGGCGCAGGTCGCTGGCCAGTTGCGCGAGGTAACCAATCGATTCGGCCGTCTGGCTTGCGCCTTGCGACGTCTGCGAGGTGATTTCCTGAATCGCGTTCATGGATTGCGAAATGTCCGTCGCGGCGATCGACTGCTGACGCGCCGCGGCGGAGATGTTTTGAATCAGCGCGGACAAGTCGTGCGAAACGCGCTCGATGTCGCCCAGCGCGCTGCCGGCGTCCTCGGCCTTGCGGGCACCGGCAACCACTTCGGCGGTGGTCTGTTCCATCGAGTTCACCGCCTCGTTGGTGTCGGACTGAATCGTCTGCACCAGCGTTTCGATTCGCTTCGTCGCGCTCGCGGAGCGTTCCGCGAGGCGCTGCACTTCGTCCGCCACCACCGCGAAACCGCGGCCCGCTTCACCCGCCGACGCCGCCTGGATGGCCGCGTTCAAGGCGAGGATGTTGGTCTGCTCGGCAATGTCGTTGATCAGTTCCACGATCGAGCCGATTTCCTGCGAGGACTCGCCCAGCCGCTTGATGCGCTTGGACGTTTCCTGGATCTGGTCGCGGATCGAGTCCATGCCGGAGATCGTTTCGCGCACCACTTCGGCGCCGCGCGAGGCGATCTGCACCGAGCGTTCGGCCACGTCGGCCGATTCGGCGGAGTTCTTCGACACGTCGTCCATCGAGCTTGCGATCTGGTTGATCGCGGTGGTCGCCGTGCTGATGCGATGCGCCTGCGCTTTCGCCGCGTCGGCCAGATGGCGCGCGGTGGTCTGTGTTTCCTGCGCCGAGGACGACACCTGCTCGGAGGTCTCGTTGATCGTCGTCACCAGGGTGCGCAACTCGTCGATGGCGTAGTTCACCGAGTCGGCGATCGCGCCCGTGATGTCTTCGGACACGGTGGTCTTTACGGTGAGGTCACCTTCGGCGAGCGAGCCCATTTCGTCCAGCAGGCGCATGATGGCCTCCTGGTTACGCTGGTTGAGTTCGGTACTTTCGCGGAAGCGGCGGCGCTGATCGGTAACAAGCTGGAACACCAGCAGCACGGCGAAGGCCACCGCGCCGAGCGCACCGACCACGCCCCAGCCCACGTTCGGGAACAGGCGGCGCACCGGCAGCTGGCCGATCTGTTCGGCCAGGTCGTTCGCGCGCAGCAGCACGTTCTGCGAATCCAGCGAAGCCTGGTTGCCGGCGCTCTTCACTTCGGCCAGGTTGTTGGCGGCGGCGACGAGCTTGGCGACCGGCTCGCTCAGCTTGGTCCAGTCACCCTGCATCTGCGAAAGGATCTTGCGGCCGTTGGCGTCGCTCAGCTGCTGCACGCCCATGCTCTGGTTGCCTTGCAACAGGCCTTGCAGCACTTCGCCGTAGCTCTGTGCGTCGCGCGACAGGCCGTCGGCGGATGCCTGTGCCGATTCGCCACCCTGCAGCACTTCCTGCACGCGGCGGATGATACGGTCGGCCAGCAACATCTGGCGCGAGGCGCCAAGCATTTCGTCGGCGCTGCTGCCCTTGCGCTGCTGCAGGATGCCGACCACCTGCTCCATGTCGGAGTTGAGCAGCGGCAACTGCTTGGAAAGATCGTCCGCGCGCTGCGTCGAATCGAGCACCACGGCCTTGTTGGAAAGGATCTTGCCGATGTCGCCGTCGAGCTGCTTCCAGGCGTCGGCCAGCTTGCTGACGGAGCGGCCGGTGGGCGTGACGTTCTTGTCGGCATAGGGCTTCATGCCGGTCTTGGTGTCGCCGCTGACCAGCCGCTGCACGGCCGAGTCGATGGTGTCGCGCGCGTTTTCAAGCTCGGCGAACGAGTCCGCGTTACCGCCGGAAGCTTCCAGCGCGTACTTGGCGGTCTGCTGCGACAACACCTGGATCTGCGTGGTCAACGCAATCGCCTGGCGGTCTTCGCCGTTCTTGAGGTTGAGTAATACGAAGTCGACGGCTGCGAAGCCGATCGAAACCACCAGCAAGACGATGAGGATGGTGTATCCCCGTTCCTTGCCGACGCCCCCTGTAGTGCTCATGCTCTTCACCTCATCCGTCTACTGCACCCGGCACGCCAAGCGTGTCGGTCAAGAATTTCCGAAGCCCTAGCCCCTGTTCCGGGCGTCACTCGCGCCCGTCCGCCACGCGCCATCAGGCGGCCGCTTGGCGAAAATCAGGCGCGCGAACCAACCGGCCCATGCTGAACAGCGCCAGGCGCTGTCCGTCTACCTCTACGCGATCCTCGACGAAGCGCGTCAGGCGCGGATCGTCCTCGCGTTCGGCGCCGCGGCGCTGTTCCGCGTCCACCGTGCGCTGCCCGAAGACTTCGTCTACCAGCAAGGCCACGCTGCCGCCGCCCTGGCGTACCACCAGCAGGCGTGCGCGCTCGGAGTGCTGCGTGCGCTCGCTGAACAGGAAGCGTGCCATGTCGACCACCGGCATCAAATTGCCGCGCACGTTCGCCACGCCCAGCAACCACGGCTGGGTGCCGGGCACCGGCGTGAGCGGCGGCACGGCCAGCAGCTCGTTGATCTCGTCGATCGCGCTCACGAACAGGGAATTACCGGCGCGGTAACCGATGCCTCGCCACAGGCCGGGCGCTTCGAAGCGCTCCTGCGTACCGGACGCGTGCGCCAGCGAAAGCCGCTCGTAGCGGGCCAGGACTTCAAAAGGCGACTGGGCGGCCGAGACAGTCATCACGCCGCCTTCGGCAGCAACTCGTTGATGCACGTGAGCAGGTCCTTCTCGTTCACCGGCTTGGTGATGAAGGCCTTGGCGCCTTGGCGCATGCCCCACACGCGATCGGTTTCCATCGACTTGGTGGTGATGATCACGATCGGCACGTCGGCGGTGGCCGGGTCGCGCGTGAGCGTGCGCGTGGCCTGGAAGCCGTTCATGCCCGGCATGATGACGTCCATGATCACGAGGTCCGGCCGCGTGGCGCGCACGCGTTCGATGCCGTCCTCGGCGTTGTTGACGGAATCGACGCGATGCCCTGCCCGTTCGAGCATGGTGGAGAACACCCGCACGTCCGTGGGCGAATCGTCGATGATGAGAATGTTGGCCACGGCTCCCCCTTTAGAGCTTGTGTTCACGGGCCTTATACCGTGCTGGCGACATGTCGGTGGATGGCGCCAAGCAATTCATCGCGGGTGAACGGCTTGGTGAGGTATTGCTCTGCACCGACAATGCGGCCACGCGCCTTGTCGAACAAGCCGTCCTTCGAGCTCAGCATGATCACCGGCGTCGAACGGAATTGCGGATTGTTCTTGATCAGCGCGCACGTCTGATAACCGTCCAATCGCGGCATCATGATGTCCACGAAGATGATGGCCGGTTTCTGGTCCGAGATCTTGGCCAGCGCCTCGAAGCCGTCGACAGCGGTAAGCACCTCGCACCCTTCTTTCTTGAGCAAGGTTTCCGCCGTACGGCGGATGGTCTTGGAGTCATCGATAACCATGACCTTCAGACCAGCCAGGCCGTTCGTAGCTACGTTCAAGTTCACTTAACCCCCCCTGCTGCCTGCCCCAGGCTCAGGTACGTCATCCGGCAAGCAGCAAACGGGCCACCCACCGGACGCAGATGAAAAATTCCTGCGCAACTGTTGTTCGGTACCCGATCTGCGTCGGGCGCTCCGTCGTTGCTGTTTACTGCCTGGGCGGTCTTCCGTCAAGGAAAAAACGTTGTGGTGGTGGGGCTTATCACCAAAATCGCGGACACAAATGTGAAAGAAGACCCATAGTGGCACCTTCGGACAAAAGAGTGCCCCTGACCTGCCCAAATTTGCGCATAGCTCATCCTTGTGACGCCCCCGAGCTTGTGGCGCCCCAAGCACCTCGGCGAACATGCACGCCCCACTTGCCAACGGAACCGCCATGCCCCGCTCGGTCGCCGTGCTGATGGATCCCATCGGCAGCATCAAGATCGCCAAGGACACGACTTTCGCCCTGCTGCTGGAAGCCCAGCGCCGCGGCAACCCTCTCTATTACATGGAACAGGGCGACCTGGCCCTGCGCGACGGCACGCCGTGGGCGAAGTTGCGGCCCTTGAGCGTGAAGGACGATCCCGCCGGCTGGTACACCCTCGGTGATGCGCGCTGGACCGACTTGCGCGAGATGGGCACCGTGCTGTTGCGCAAGGACCCGCCCGTCGATCCCCAATTCGTCTATGACACCCTGGTGATGGACGTGGCCCAGCGCGACGGCGTGCAAGTGGTGAACGATCCGCGCGCGCTACGCGACTGCAACGAGAAAGTATTCGCCCTGCACTTCCCGCAATGCATGGCGCCAACCCTGGTCGCACGCGACCCGGCCGAGCTGCGCCGCTTCGTGGCCGAACACGGCGATGCCGTGCTCAAGCCGCTGGACGGCATGGGCGGGCGCGGCATCTTCCGCGTGCAGGCCGGCGACAAGAATCTCAACTCGATGCTGGAAACGCTGGTGCAGGGTGATTCGCACGGCCAGGGTCGGCAGTTCACCGTCGCGCAGAAGTTCATCCCGCAGATCAGCGCCGGCGACAAGCGCATCCTGATGATCGATGGCGAGCCGGTGCCGTACGCCCTCGCGCGCATTCCGCAGGGCGACGAATTCCGCGGCAACCTCGCTGCCGGCGGGCGTGGCGAAGGTGTCCCGCTTTCCGATCGCGACCGGTGGATCGCTGCCGAAATCGGTCCCCAATTGCGCCGCCGCGGCTTGCGTTTCGTCGGGCTGGATGTGATCGGCGACTACCTGACCGAGATCAACGTCACATCGCCGACCTGCGCGCGCGAACTGGACCAACAATTCGGGCTTAATATCGCGGGAATGCTGTTCGACGCCCTTGAGACCACGCCCGCGTGAATGCTGCTGTAAGCCCCCGCCGCCCCGGCGACAACAAGATCGGGGCTACCTTCGTTTTTTCGCTGCTGGTGCATGGCCTGCTGCTGTTCGGCATCGGCTTCAGCTATGTGGCGACGCGCCCGGCGCTACCTACGCTGGACGTGACGCTGGTGAACGTCGCCAACCGCGAGGCGCCGGACAAGGCCGACTTCCTGGCCCAGGCGAACAACAAGGGCGGCGGCGAAAGCGACAAGTCGCAACGCCCCTCGCAACCCTTCTCCGGCCTGTTGCCCATGCCGAGCCAGGGCACCGCGCCGCAGCCGGTGACCGCTGCGACACCGTCGCCCCAGCAGGCCGCTGACCAGCGCATGCTCACCACCACGGGCCAGGCCAATTTCAGCGTCAACAGCGATAACGCCAAAGATGCCCGGGACACCCAGGACACCGCCGATGAAGCGCGCGTAGCCCAGGAGGCGGCGCAACTGGCCGCGGAAGTTCGCAAGCAATCCCAGGCCTATGCGAAGCGTCCGCACAAAAAATTCATCTCGGCCAATACCAAGGAATACGTCTACGCCGCCTACATGCGCGGCTGGGTCGATCGCATTGAGCGCGTCGGCAACCTCAACTACCCGCAGCAGGCGCGCGAGCAGCATCTGCATGGCGACGTCATCCTCACGGTCGGCTTGAACCGCGACGGCAGTCTCAACAACATCGACATCACGCAAAGCTCGGGCAACAGCGTCATCGACAAGGCGGCGATTGCGATCGTGAAATTGTGCGCACCGTTTCCGCCGCTACCGCCGGACAGCAAAGAAAAGGTGGACATTTTGTACATCACACGCACCTGGCAGTTTCAGCCCGGGGATGTGTTGAAAACACGGTGAGCCAGCGGAACGGCGAGCCAGCCATGTCACCATTGGGGTCAATGGCACCAACTTAAGCATCGTCACCCCGGCGAAGGCCGGGGCCCAGTGACTTTCAGGCGCGAAAAGTCAGTGGACCCCGGCTTTTGCCCACTGCTGTCCGGCATGCGTTTTGCGAATCCATGGCGACATGATGGATCACAAGCGCTTAGCGTCGCCTGTCGATGCCGCGACTCGAAAAGCGCCAGAAGCTCTATGGCCGTCATTCCCGCTTTCGCGCACTGCTGTCCGGAGAAATTTTTCGCCGTTCTTGCGGGAGAGCTAAAACAACGTCATTCCAGCGAAAGCTGGAATCCAGCGACTTGAAAATCTGCAAAGGCACTG
>NZ_DAIOEU010000049.1:0-36976 GCF_036746095.1 Dyella sp. | reverse complement strand
GCGCCACGCAACACACCCTGCGAGCCTTCCAGACATCATGACGACGGCGATACTTGATCAGTGTTGCCTTAAGTTAGTGCCATGTGAACATGAACACTGAAGTGGCAAGCAAAGGCAATATAAAAAAAGTAGATCGCCAAACCAGGCGCGCCGCCGCGAAGCAGCAGAAAATGAAAGAGCCCAAGCGTGGCGTCGAAAAATACGTTGTCACTTGGCTGTAGACCAAGGCGCGGCACAACATGACGGTTCCAGTACTGGGTGACTACAGGAACAATGCGGTGGCGAAGAATTGGGATGGACCACGCCAGAAGTTGCACTTCCAAGATCAAGAGCAAGCCGTCCAAGCCTACTGATCCGATCAAGTCGAGCAGCGGCGCCAATACATGAAGCGTGGGATGGCAAAGCAATATGACGGTGAAAATAGCCAGTACGATTTGAAACAGCCGCCCAAAGCAGCGGTGCACGGTTTTCTTTGGGAAGCGAACTGACCGCATGGGTCATCAAGCCTCAACAATTGGAATTAGGGGGCTGGCCGGATTGCTTGCGCAGTATATCGCCCGCTTCGCATGAAGGCTGCATCGGTACGACCTTGGGGGCCGCGCTTTTGCCTGGTCCGCCTTGCACCTTGCGCAGCAAAGCTGGCAACGGCGCTTCAATTGCAGGTACGTTGGGTTACGCTTCTCTTACCCAACCCACCCTACCCTTGGTGATGCCCTTGTTCGTTGGCTTTCCCATGACCTTCTGGACCTTCATCTACATTGCTGGCGCCGTGCAAGCCGCCTTGCTGGCCACGGCGCTTTGGCGGCGGCCGGCCAATCATGCCGCCAATCATCTGTTGGCTATCTGGGTAGCCCTCACCGGTATCGATCTGGCGGTGAAAGCGCTGTACTGGCATCTCCTGTCGCCGGAGTGGTTCCGCGCTTATCGCTTCGTGGCGCTGTTTCCGTTTCTGTACGGCAGCTTGTTCTATCTGTATGTACGCGCGTTGGTTGAGGAACGCGCATTCAAACCCCGTGACGTGGTGCATCTGGCGGGTTTCCTCATCATGCTGGTGCTCAATGGCTATGTTCTCCTCGCCAGCCACGATCAGCTGCAAGCGTTGTCGGCACGCTGGATTGCCGGTGAGCGCGCCGTGGGTGCCTGGTTCGATGGGCCGCTGTTTCTCTACAGCCTCTCTTATGTGATGGCGGCGCTGCGGCTATTGCATCGCTATCGTCGCCGGCTGCGCGAGCAGCGGTCGGATGCGGATCGCTTGTCGTTGCGCTGGATTGACGCGATGGCCGCATTTCAGATTGCCATCTGGAGCGTGGCCATCGTGCAGGCGATGACCTATCTGCCGGTCTTGAATTACGGACTGTTGTTCGGCCTGGTGGCGGCGTGGGTGTGGATGGTGGGCTGGTTCAGCCTGGGGCAGCCGCCGGTGCAGGCAGCGCCCCTGATGTCTGCCGTGCAAGACGAGCGCGCGCAGGGCGAACAAGAGGCGACCAGCACGATCGACACGGCGCGCTTTGGCGAAGTCGAAGCGCGCCTGTCGCAACTGATGAGTGGCGACGCCCCACTCTATTTCGAGCCGGCGTTGACCATCGGCCAGGTGGCCAAGCGCAGCGGCTATCCGGAATACCTGGTGTCGGCGGTGATCAATCGGCGCCTGGGCGGCAGCTTCTGCGATTACGTCAATCGCCTGCGCGTGGAGGCGGTGCGCGCGCGGCTGGCGGATCCTGCCGAGTCGCGCACCATTCTCGATCTGGCGTATGCGTGCGGTTTCACTTCCAAATCAACGTTCAACGCCGCCTTCAAACGCGAACTGGGAGATACGCCCAGCAATTATCGCCGGCAACACGCAGCAGCCACGCCGGTCACCTGATGGCAAACCCGCCGGGTGCCGGGCGATGCAACGCCGCGATGATGGCAGCCGTGGCATCGCCGATGCCGGTGCCAACGTTGTGCACGCTCAAGCCCATCCGCACCACCACCAAGTGCTCGGAAGGCACGATGATCACGTACTGGCCAAACGCGCCGCGTGCGTAATACATGTCTTTCGGCAACTGCGGTATGCCCCATGGCGCATCCCACACCGGCACGCTGCCGGTATTCACCAGGTTGGTCCAGAAACCGGCGCCGTAGCCGGTATCCAGCGTTTGCGAGTGGGCATAAGCGGCCCAGCCTTCCGGCAGAATGCGCTTGCCGTTCGCCACGCCATCGTCCAGGTAAAGCTGGCCGAAACGTGCAAGGTCGCGCGCGGAAGCGTACATGAAACCGGAACCGAGCAAGGTTCCGCTTTGATCCGTCTCGATCACCGAGTGGTTCATGCCCAGCGGCGCGAACAACGCATCGCGCACGAATGTCTCCGCACCCACCGCCGTATCGCCGCTGGCATTGCCGATCAGTTTCGACAGCAATGCATAGCTGAGATTGCCGTACGCCCACGTGGTGCCCGGCGCATGCGCAAGCGGCACGCTGCCTGCGTAGGCCGCCGTATCGGTTTCGCGAAACCACATGTGGGTGGCGAGATTGACCGGACCATCGGTTTCGTCAAAGGGCAGTCCGCTATCCATGCGGATCAGCTGGTCGACCGTAACCGCGTGATGCGGATCGGATGGCGAGGCCCAGGCGGCGATCGGTGCAGGCTGGTCCAGTCGCACCCTGCCCTGGCGCACGAGAATGCCGATCAATGCCTGCGTGACCGACTTGGTTACCGAATGCGCCCAGATCGGCGTTTCCGGACCGTAGCCGCTGGCATAGCGCTCGGCGATCAACTGGCCGTCATGCAGCACCACGATGGCCTTGGTCTGGCGAGGATGTGCCGGATCCGGCTCGGCGAACGCCTGGTCGAGCGCGGCGCGCAGCGCGGGGTCGGTGGGGTTGACGACGTTTGGGCCGAAGCCGTCCGGCACGGCCTGTTCGCTGAGAGTACCGGCCGGTGGCGGACCATCGCCGAGCACAAGCGTGCAACCCAAGCCCTCGCGATAGATCGAGCGGGCACGGAACACGCCCAGGATGCTGCTGTGCACCTCGTGCTGCGCTCGATCGATGGCGTAGTGCGCTGCCCAGGCAATGCCGCCCAACAGCGGCCGCTGCTCCTCTTCAAAAACGCGGCCGGGATCGACGTGCGAGACGAAGGTAGCGGCGCACAACGATTGGCTGACCGAGGCGGCGCCGACGTGCAACGCCTCGCGGTTGAGCCAGACGAACACAGCACCGGCGAAGATCAGTACGAACAGGCTCAAGAGTGCGTATCGGGCGGACTTCATGGGGCTTGGGCTCCAGGGAGGAAAGGCCGCAGGATGCGGAGTCCGAACCGTCCATTCGTCCTGTCCGGCGGATTCGTACGGCTGTACGGCCATTCCGGACGCCCGACGCACCGGACACGCGTGGTTTTGCGTGCGCTCATCCGGCCTACATACAGAGTCGCCGGCAAGTGGCGGACGCGTTTGGGAGTGCCAGTGCCGTCGCGAACCTACCGATAGCCGTCATCGTCCCTGTGCTTGGGATCGGGCAACCAATATGCGGCGTTAGTTGCCATTGCCATCAATACAGCACCCGCATGCTCAACTGCACTTGCGTATCGACCACGTGCCCCGGCAACCCGTATTCAACCGGCAGCGTGGAGGTGCTGTCGATGTGCAGCAATTCCGCCGTCAGGCGCAGGTAATCGCGTGGCCGCCAGTTGAGCGCCGCCGTCACCGCATTGCCATGCTCGCCCTGCTGCCCGTCGGGATCGCCGGGAGGCTTGCGCGTATTGAAGTGCTCGAGTCGCACGGCGGGCCGCCAGGCGCCGCGGTTCCAGCCGACCAGCACGAATGCCGCGCGGTAATGCGTACGCCGGTACCGGCCCTCCAAGGGTTCGACGGTGGTATCGCCATCCATCGCCTGGGCGATCCAGGTGACGGCGCCGGTATCGGTGCGCGCGCCCAGGCTCCAGAAACGGGTACGCCAGGCGGATTGTTCATCGCCACCGGCATAGGGCGCGGATGCGCCCGGATCGGCGTGATTGTCGTAATGCAGCAGGCTCACGCGCGTTTCACTCGGAGCATGCCAGCTGAGGGCCACGTAGTCGCCCCAGTGCGAGGCGCCGATGGTGCGGAAAGGATCGTAATAACGCGGTGGCGTGCCGCCCTCGTCGCGCACCGCCGCATCGGGCTCGCGCAAGCGGCTGCCGATGCCGGATACCAAATCGCCGATCGACCACCCGCGCTCGGCCAGCACGGTGCCGGCCGGGTCGTCGCGGCGAAACAGCGATGCGCGCAGATCCCAACTGTTGATCTCGCCGCGGCGTTCCAGCACAAACTCGCCGCCGACCGCGCGCAGCTCTTCGCCTACCCAGGTGTTGATGGCCGATGAGCTCAACGTCCATGGACTGGTCCAGCCGACACCGTCGTTCTCCATCGACACCGGCGGGAAAAAAGCCCCAGCGCGCACGGACCAGCGCCATGGCGTGGTGGATACGGGGCGATAGCGCATCCAGCCTTCCAGCAGGCTGAAGCCGCTGTGGCCGCTGGCCTGGTATTGCAGCTGCGCCAAGGCAAGCAGCTCCGGCGTGATTTGCGCTGCGCCATACACCGCCGCGCCGCCGAAGTGAAGCTGTGTCTGGTTGCCGCCGTAGCGCGTTTTTCCATAACCGCCGCGCGTCCAGCTGGTGTCGTCTGGCGCCGCCACCAAACGCTCGTCGGCGTAGGCGTGCAACACGAAGTCCTGCGCATGCACGCGCATGGCGACACCCCATACCGCGACGATCAAGCACAGTCGGTGGTTTTTCATGCGTGGCTGTTATGGCCCTGGGCGGTAATCAAACGAGTAAGCGCCTCGGCGTGCATCGGTTTCGCAACGAAGTAGCCTTGAGCGTGATCGCAACCGATCGAGGCCAGGTAATCGAGCGTCGCCTCGTCTTCCACGCCTTCGGCGGTGACTTGATAACCCAGCTCATGGCTGAGTTGCACGATCGAACGCACGATGATGCGGTCATTCGGATCGTCGATCAGCGGCTTGATGAAGCTCTGGTCGATCTTCAATTCGTCCACCGGCAACGAATGCAAGTACGACAACGACGACTGCCCTACCCCGAAATCGTCGATGGCGATATGAAACCCGTGTGCCGCCAGTTGCTCTAGCACGCGTGAGGCCGATTCGAATTCGCCGATCACGGCGCGTTCGGTGATTTCCAGCGTCAGCTGTTGTGGTGGCAACCGGTGCATCGCCACCAGGCCGAGGATGTAACGCGGCAAGTCCGCATCGCCCAGGTCGCGAGCGGAAAGGTTCACCGCCACGCGCAACGGCATGCCTTGCGCCTGCCACTGGCTGGCCTGCGTGATGGCCGCTTCCAGCGCCCAGCGCGTCAAACGCTGGATATTGCCGGTGTCTTCGGCCATGCCGATAAACACATCGGGCGGTATCGCTCCGCGCAGCGGATGCTGCCAGCGTACCAGCGCTTCGGCACCGTCCAGGCGATGCGTGGCGAGTGCGAGCTTGGGCTGGTAATGCAGCTCCAGTTGTCCGCGCAGCAACGCTTCGCGCAACTCGCCCATCAGCGAAAGCCGCTCGGGCCGATGCGGATCGATGGCTGCCTGGTAAAACGCCCACGCCCGGGACGAACCGGCCGCCGCGAACTGTGCCGTTTCGGCATAACGCAGCAGCGCAACGGCTTCGGCCGCATGCTCCGGATAGATGGCGATGCCGATCGCCGGCACCATGTCGATGCTTATGTCTGGTTCTGTGTACGGCATGGCAAGCGCGTCGAGAATGCGCATCGCCGCTTGCACCGCGTCGTCGCGGCCGACGCCGGCCAGCCACGCGACGAAGTTGCTGTCGGTGGCGCGCGCCACCTGCGCGCCGTCGACCACGCGCTGGATGCGTTCGCCGGCATCGCGCATCAAGCGATCGCACAGTCCGTGCCCCATGGTCTTGATGATGTCCGGCACGCGCGTCAGCCCGATCATCAACAAGCTGCCGCGCAGCACGCCAGTTTCCATGTCGCGCGTGATCTCCGCTTCGATCGCCACGCGGTTCGACAGGCCCGTCACGGCATCGTGCGTGGCCTGGTGTGAAATGCGTTCCTCGCGCTGTTGCACCGCAGCCGCCATGGTGCTGATGGCGTTGGCCAGCGCACCGATCTCGTCACGGCGGGGCAAGCGCGGCGGCACGCGGTAATCGCCATCTTCGATGCGCTTGGCGACGGTGGCCAGCCATTCCACCGGCCGCGACACGTTGCGCGCAATCAACCACACACCCAGCAGACCGGCGGCAAGCCCGAGCGCCAGCAAGGCCAGCCATGCCACGGCAAGATGGTGATAAGGGCGCAAGGCATCATCCAGCGAATAACCGAACACGACCGCCACCGCCGGGCTGTGGTACGGGTGCTGCAACGGTTGCGCCAGCACGATGTAGTCGCTCTGCGCGATACGGCGCAAACCTGGCTCGGTGGGAAACTCGCCCGTGGCATGTTCCAGGCCGCGCGCGAACGGCGTGGAGCGATCGCCTTGCGCCACCGCCTGCCATTGCGACGGCGCCCATTGCACTTCCAGCGCCACGTCGCGACGCAAGTTGCTCAGCTCCTGCATGTGTGCGAGCAATTCGTCGTCTACCTGCACGTACACCACGATCAGGCCCACCGGCTGCGGCGCATAGATGGGCACCACGACGATCCAATACACATGCCCTTGCACGGCCGCCATCACCGCGGTTTGCTGATAGAAGGCCCGCTGGATCAATTCGGGAAAGGCAAAGGACTTGCCGTCCGCATGCGCATCGGCGGTATCCGCAACAATAGTGCCGTCGAGGTTGATCAGTTGCATGCGCGAGGCGCCGACGCGGCGCCCGTGGTTATGCAAGACCGACAGCACCGTGCCGCGATCGCCTTCGGCAATGGCCTGGCGCAACGCAAAGTCCAACGCCATCACACCCACGTTGCCGGCAATGCGCGCGGAAACGTCATCCATCTGCGCGGTGAACGCCTTGGCACTGGCGGCGAGCTGACGCTCGCCATCCACCACCAGGGCATGGCGCGTCACGCCGTAGACGATCGCGCCCGTGATCAGCTGCACCGCCACCAGCATGCCTACGAAGAACAGCGCAAGGCGAAGGCGAAAGCCGATGACCGTGCGCATGCGCTAGTAATCCAGGTGTTCGCGGTCGACGAAACTGCGCGGGTCCGGCATCAAGCGCAATGTAAATGGAAGTTCGGGCGCCGCGCCGTCGGCCGGGACGTCGACCGTCGCGCTCACGTGCGGATGCCCCGGCCATAACTGCGGATGCCAGACCATCACGGTGTAACGGCCGGCCGGCAGATGATCGAAACGCGCCTGGCCCTGGCGGTCGGTGACCTGCGCCTGGTCGGCGGTCACCACCAGGTAGGCGATCATGTGGTCGTGGATGTTGCAGCCAAGTGCGATGGTACCGGTGCGGCTCAACACCACCGGCGAGGAGCTTTCCCCGGGACTCAGGATGAACTGGAACGCACCGATCGGCGAGAACGAGTAAACGTGGTGGCGCGTGTTGTCGCTGTTGCGGAACACCACGCTGTCGCCAGGGTGCATCACGTCCACATAGGGAAGGAAGGTCTCGTTCTTCTGGTCGATGTAGTGCGTGCTTGCTGCGGCCAGCGCTTGCGGGCGGTCGATGGTCACGACCGCATCGCTGACGGGATGGCCGTGGCTGTCGGTGGTTTTCACCGCCAGCGTTCCGGCATGCGCAGCCATCGCAACGCCCGAGGCGAGCAGGCAAAGCAGTCGCGCACGCCACTGGCCCATCGACAGATCCCTCCCCTGGTCGGGATGGGGCCGAGGATACTACGTCAAGATGATTTAGCCACCCGCTCGTCATTCCGGCGGAGGCCCACTGCTGTCCGGGGAAAATGAAGTTCTTCAGAAATGCGCGGGCATAGCACCCTGCATCGAAAATTTTCCATGGAAATTCAGTGCCATCAGCTCGTCATTCCAGCGAAAGCTCACTGCTGTCCGGCATGCGTTTTGCGAATCCATGGCGACATGATGGATCACAAGCACTTAGCGTCGTCTGTCGATGCCGCAACTCGAAAAGTGCCAGAAGCTCTATGGCCGTCATTCCCGCGAAAGCGGGAATCCATTTTAAGGATGCATCAGAGCAAAATGGATTCCCGCTTTCGCGGGAATGACGGCCGTGTGGACTGCCTGCGAAGCAGCGCAAAATACATGCCGGACAGTAGTGGGCCTACGCCGGAATGACGGGGAGGAACACATAGGCCAAAAACCTATCCCCAACATCCCTGGCACCTGCAGGCCACGTTGGGCTTCGGCTTTGCCTCGCCCAACCTACATTTCCCGGCTGCTTACCAACCGATACCAAACGCCATGTGCTCCGGTTGCTGGGTGGTCACCGTGGTGCTCTGGTCGTTGTTGTCGTCATACGAGAAACCGTAAGCCAACCCGCTCACCGAGTGCTGATGCCAGAACCAGGAGTAGAAGTTGGCGGGCGATGAGGATGGGTAGTAAGCCGAAGCATTCGTCCAGTTCGCCGTATTCAACAGCACGCCACGATTGGTCGCCGAACAAATCTGGTTTTCCAGCTGCAGCTGGATGGCGTTTTCATCCTGCTGCTGCGGCGAACTTCCCGCCACGCCGGAAGCCATCGTGCCCGCGCATAGCAGCACGTCCTGCGTGGACGGCTGTTGCACCACGAAGGTCTCACCGACGTTGGCGGCGGCCGGATTGATCTCGGTAAAGGTCAAGGTCGAGCCGGAAGCCTTGCCGCTGAACTGGCGCCCGTTGACGGTGATGATCGCCGGCGAGCTGGCGTACTGCGACCATGCGCTGGCTATGATGCCGTCGAAATAATTGCCGTTGGCGCCGCCCGCATTGAACGTGGTTTCCGCAGGCGACAGGATGCGCAGGCTGTTCGGCGTAGGCGTGTGGAACGCGGGCGGCGTCTGGCTGATGTACTCCTGGTCGAGATTGGCGATCGATTCATTGATGCCCACCTGCATGTGGTAGGTCTCATTGGCGCCCCACACATCCAGCAGCAGCGGCAAGCCGAACTGGTTCACCTGGGTGGTGTTGATGAAGATCCCGCCATTGGCCGCGTAGTTGAACTCATACCAATCGTAGTGAACGTTGATGTTCGGATCGGTGTTGTTCTGCGGATTCGGCCCGGCGTAGCCGTTATTGCCGCCGTTTGCGCCGGCCATGATCGGCATGTACAGCGGACTGCCCAAGGAGATGTAGATGCGGCCGGAGGTGATCGGCGGCAGCTTCAGCTCATGCTTGGCCTGCGCCAGCGTGAATGCATAGTTGGGATAGGTTTTTCCGTCCGGACCGGCCACTGCATTGGCCGCGGTGTTGTCCGCGACCTGGGCCGCCGTGATGGTGCCATCGTAGTTGACCCATGACAGCGCCCCCGTCGCCGGATCGTTGCCGAGAATCTCGATATAGATCTGGCTATCGGCCCACGCGCCGTTGGTGTTGTTGTTGAGGTCGGTGACGATGTAGCCCGGCACAACCGTGTAGCTCGGGGCCAGGTTGACGCTCAAGGTCGCTCCCGGCGATGTCACCGAGCCTGTAGCGTTGCTCACCGTCACGGTAAAGCTGGCGGCGTTGTCCGCATACGTGGTTCCCGGCGTGGTGTAGCTCGCACTGGTAGCGCCGGGGATGGCGGTGTTGTTCCTGTACCACTGGTAAGCCAGCGAGCCGCCGCTTGCCGCTACCGAGAACGTGGCCGTGCGCCCGATCGTCACGCTTTGATTGACGGGCGATGTGCTGATGGCCGGCGCGGATACCGTGACCGATGCCAAGGTGGTCGCCGTGGCGGAATCAGCCGGCGACGCACCGGCCGCGTTGACCGCGTCGACGGCGTAGCTGTACGCGGTCGATGCTGCCAAACCGGTGTCGTTGAAAACGGTAGCCGTCAAGCCACTCGCCACGACCGTACCGTTGCGGGTAACGGTGTACGTGACACCGGATGCCGCCGACGCCGTCCAGCTCAAGTCGATCTCGCTGGATGACGCCGCTGTCGCCGTCAGGTTGGTCGGCGCCAGTGGAATTGCCTGCGTCACGGCACTGGCTTGCGCGGCCGGTGCGGAAGTACCGGTGGCGTTGGATGCCTCCACCACGTAGTAGTAAGTGGTGTTGTTCGCCAGCCCGGTGTCGGAATAGCTGGTGCCGCTCGCGGTGGCGACCAGGTTGGCACTCGATGGCGTAAAGCCGGCCGTGGTGCTGCGGAAGATGTCGTACACCACGCCGGATGCCGACGAGCCCGTCCAGCTGAGATTGATCTGGCTGGTGGATACCGCCGTCGCGATGACACTACCGGGTGCACCGGGCGGCGGCGCGATCACTTCGATGCCGTTGATCTCGGCATTGTCCGTGACGGTGGTGAACTGCAACACGATCTGGCCCTGCGCATTCGCGGTTGCCGTGAAGGGCTCGACCACGGCGATGTCCTGCCCACCGGCGGTCGCCACGATGTCGAAGTTGCTCAACACCTGCGTGCCGTTGATGCTGACGTTGAACACGCGCTGCCCGGCCTTGGTCCAGTAGAACTCGGCGAAGTGCAGGCGCACCGTGTAGCTGGCGCCGGCGGTCAGGCCAGGCAACGTGTAGCTGAAGTTATTGCCGACGCGCTGGTGCTGGTAGACCGACTGCGGCGCAGGATTGCTCACACCGGCGAGATTGATGGTCGAACCCGTGCCGGATGCCGCGCCGCCGGTGAAATCTTCATCGGCAACGTAATCACCGGCAGCCGTACCGCCGGCACTGATCGCCAGCACATCCGAACCGCAGCCGGTTACGCAATCCACATCGGACGTGGTGGCCGTAGCCGTGTTGGAAGCCATCGACGTACCCACCGAATCGACCGCCACGACCGTGTAGGAGTACGTGGTCGACGAGGTCAAACCGCTGTCGTTATAGGTGCTGGCAGACAGGTTCTGCGCCACTGCCGTGCCGTTGCGGAACACCGAATACGTCACGCCGGAGGTCTGCGACGGCGTCCAGCTCAAGTTGACCTGGCTGGAAGACGCCACCGTTGCCGACAGGTTCGACGGTGCATTGGGCGGCGTATTGATTGCCGTCGCGTTTTCGACTTCGATACCGCTGACTTCGGCGTTGTCCTTGACCGTGCTGAACTGAATCACGATCTGGCCCTGTGCGTTCGCGGTGGCCGCAAACTGCTCGACCACGGCAATGTCCTGCCCGCCGGCCGCCGCTAGCACATCGAAGTTGGTCAACACCTGCGTGCCGTTGATGCTGGCGTTGAACACGCGCTGCCCTGCTTGTGTCCAATAGGTCTCGGCGAAATGCAGGCGCACCACGTAGCTGGTGCCCGCCGTGAGCCCCGGCAGCGTATAGCTGAAGTTGCCGAAGCGCTGATGCTGGTACACCGATTGCGGCGCAGGGTTGCTTACGCCGTTGATGTTGACCGCCGCATTGCTGCCCGAAGCCGTACCGCCGGTGAAATCTTCATCGGCAGCGAAATAACCGGCACCGGGGCCGCCTGCGCTGATCGCAATCGCATCCGGACTGGTGCAGTTGCTGGTGCAAGTGGAAACGGACGTCGTTGCGGTGGCGGTGTTGGAGGCCGCCGAAGCACCTGCCGCATCCGTGGCTTCAACGATGTAGTAGTACGTCGCCGCTGCAGCCACGCTGGCGTCCGCGTAGGTAGTACCGGACGTCGTGGCGATCTGGGTTGCCGCGGATGGCGCAAAGCCGGCGGTGGCACTGCGATACACGTTGTAGCTGACGGTGCAGGCGCTGCCTGCCGTGCTTGCACCCCACGCCAGGTTCACCTGGCTAGAACCATTTGCCGTGGCGGCCAGCGTTCCCGGTGCACTCGGCGCGGCGGTGCAGCTGTTCTGCTGCACGGCAAGTGTGGCGGCATTGCTGTTGACGGTGCCGAACACATCACCCACTGACACGCTGAACACCGCGCCATTGTCGGCGGCCACGGTAGCGGGCGTGGTGTAGCTGGAAGCGGTTGCGCCAGGAATAGCGGTGCCGTTCCTGGACCACTGGTAGCTCAAGGTGCCAAGTCCGGTCGCCGTCACACTGAAGGTGGCCGGCTGTCCAAGCGTTGCAGCTTGATTGGCAGGTTGTGTGGTGATCGTGGGTGCCGCACCGGCATCCGTACCGGAGGCGCACAGCGTTGCACCCGGGTAGTTGTTGGTGACCTGGTACGCGGAGGTGCCGTCGAAATTCTCCACGGCGGTCTTGCTGGAATCGTTCGGATCCACCGTCGACGTCCACGTGCTCCACGTGCCGGAGAACGCGCACGTCGCATTGTTCACGCCGCTGATGGTCTGCGCTTCCGATTGCGTGGGCACGCGCATGTTGATGCCCGCGCAATAGGTCTGCGCGCTGTCTCCGGTGAACTGCGCACCGGGCGTGGTATCCGTCTTCACGGTGCGCGTCCAGGTGAGGCCGGTGAGGTTGTCCTTCACCAGGCTGGCGTTGGATGCATTGACGGTATAGCGCTCCGACGCGCCGCCGCATTGCGGCACGTTGTAGACCTGGAACTCATACACCGAATAACCGTATTGCGTGGCGCGCTGCGTGCCGTTCAAGCGTACGTAGCGTGCAGCCACCGTCGGGAAGCTGAGCGTTTCCGTGCCACCCGCACCAGTGGTGGTGCTGTATGCAGTCTTCCAGGAACTCGGATCGTTGGGGTCGCCGTTGCTGTAGAGAATCTGGTACTGCGTGGCGTATGCGTTCTCCCAGTTGATCACCACCGTGTTGAACGGTTGCGTCGAACCCAGGTCCACTTGCAGCCACGATGGATCGACGCCAGGCACCGCAGGTGTCGGCGGCGCACCGGCCGTTGCCGAACCCCAGCGCGAGGCAAGATTGCCGTCGACCGCATTCTCCGCACCCAGGCAATTGGTGCCCGAGTAAGGCGGCGTGGTGGTGGCGTCGTTGCATGGGTTCTGCGAACTGCTGGACGTCGCGGTGGCGTTCAAGGCCAGATTCACGCCGGGAGGCGCCAGCGTGATGTTCGCCGCGTTGCTGATGGCGGCTGTGCCCGCAGCATTGGTCACGGTCACCGTGTACGCGCCCACGTTCGCCACGCTTACCGCAGGAATCGTATACGTGAGCGTGCTCGACTGCTGCGTGCCGCTGGTAAGGATGGTCGGCGAACCGCCCGGCGGCGTGAACTGCCATTGATAGGTGTACGGCGCGGAACCGGCCACCACCGCCGTGAATTGCACCGGCTCGTTCACCGGCACGATGGTGCTCGCCGGTTGCGTGCTGAAGGACACCGGCGTTGCCGCATCGACCGTCACCACGGCGTTGGACGACTGCACCGAGCCGAGATCGTTGGTCACCACGACATAGAACGTTTCGCTGCCAGCCGCCGTGAAGATGGGCGTGGTGTAGGAGGCGCCGGTTGCGCCGGCAATGGCACCGGAGCCCAGCTGGTACCACTGGTAAGTGATCTTGGGCGAACCGGTCGCCGCCACCGCCAGCGTGGCCGACTGGCCATCCACCACCGCTTGCGATACCGGCTGCGTGGTAATCACCACGTTGGCCGGCGCATCGACGCTCAGCGTCACCGGCGTGGACGACACCGTGCCGTTGTTGCTGGCAATCGTCACCGTGAAGGTGTCGCCGTTGTCGGCGTCGGTCGTCGCGGGCGTCGTGTACGTCGCACTGGTTGCGCCCTTGATCGGGCCGTTCCTGTCGGACCACTGATAGCTCAGCGTGCCCGAGCCCGAGGCCACGACGGTGAACGTCGCCGGAAAGCCGGACGTGGTCGCTTCGTCCACCGGCGGCACGATGATCACCGGCGCCTGCGTTTGCGCCGGCGCAACCGGCGCGACCGAGCTCAACGTCACGCTGCTGCTTTGCAAGCCCGGCGCGCTCGCCGTCACGGTGACGGTGCCGGGCGTAAACGTGCTGCGCAAGGCGATCTTCTGCAAGCCGCCTTCGAAGTTCAGTTCCGGATCGCCGGGCGAATGGAAGAACGCATACGGCACGCCCTGGATCACCGTGCTGTGCGCTTGCGAATACGCATCCTGGTAGTAGCTGGTCCACGAGGGATCGGCCACCAGCTGCTGCGTGCCGCCCATGTACGTCGCCGGCCCCGTCACCGAGAACGTGACGTTGTCCGCCGCCGTCGGCACCAGGTTGCCGTTGGCGTCTTCCACTTCGGCAACGACGAACGCCGCATCCGAACCGTTCGCCGTCCACTGGAACGCCGAACCGTCCGGCTTGGTCAGATCCGGCACCACGCTCAGCACGATCTTTGCTTCCGCACCGGCCGTGGTGCGCGTATCGCTGACGCCCGCCACCGGATTGCCGTTGGCATCCAGGCACTGCGCCGTCACCGTGCCCGGCGCCCAGTTCACCATCCAGTGCACCTGCCCTGGCATCACCGTGGTGTTCTGCGAGAGGTTGCTGCTGGAGTTGATGTTCCACGGGTTGGGCACCTGGTCGGCCAGCAAGGCGCCGGTGACCGGGTCGTTCGGTTGCCCGTTGATCAGCAGGCGCACCGACGGGCAGTTGCTGAAGGCGTTTTCTTGGATCGGCGTGCCCGTGGTGTACTCGTACGCGCGATTCCAGTGATGCGCCAGATGCACCACCGGCTGCACCGTGTACGGTATCCAGTTGGCCTGGTAGATGTAGTAAAGCAGGCGCGGGAAACGATTCGCGTCGGTATCGGAATAACCGAGCGAACGCACGAAGTTCACCATGTTCGGCTGGTCCTGGTACTCCGCCCACAGGCTCACTTCACCCGGCGATTCGGCGAAATACCACTGCGCCATGCCGAAGGTATTGGCGGCCCTGCCCTTGCGCCAGTCGTCCAGGTACGGCGCGGCAAAGGCCAGCTCGTAGTCGTAAGCCAGGCCGCGGCCGGTACCCATGTTGTCCCAATACTCGGCGCCGAACGCCGGATTGTTCGGGTTCTGCTGCTTGTTGCCGGCTTCGCAACCGGCGCCGTCGCACTCGTCGATGTAGCCGAACGACGGGCCGAACGTGCGGTCGGCGCTTTCGCGCGGGTTGATGTTGTCCCAGGTCGTCTCGATGGTGCCAAGTTCCGTGGCGAGCGTCGTATTCATGCCGCCGTTGTCGCGCTCCCAATCGAGAATGGACGGATGGCTGCGATCGCGGATGATCATGTCGCGATGCAATTCCTGCTTCAGCTGCTGGTCGTCGGCGCTCGGATTGGAGCTGGCGTTCCAATAGCCTTCGCCATCGCCGCTGGGCTGGTCGATCATGATGCCGTAGGCGTCCGCGGCAGCCACCAGTTCTTCGCTGCTGGTCGAGTGGCCCGGGCGATAGACGTTGCCGCCTTGCGCAGCCAATTGCGCCATGTCGCGCCACACTTGTTCGTCAGGCACCGAGGAGCCGAGTCCCGGATAGTCGTAGCGGCCCGAGCCACCCCACATGTAGACGGCATGGCCGTTGAAATACGGAAAGTTCGCATCCCACGCGATCGTGCGGATGCCGAGCGTGTCCTGCGTGGCGTCGACCACCACGCCGTTGACGCTGACGATGTGATAGACCTTGTACAGATACGGCGAACCGCACAGCACTGCGGGCGTGCCGCACGTCGCGTTGTTCGGATACCACAAGGTGGGATTGGGTATCGTGATCTTCTGGTCGAACATCGGCGTGGCGCCGGACGGGAACGTGCTGGCCGTCATCGCCGGCACCGTCTGCGTCACCGGCGGCGCGGTCACCACGACATGGCCCTTGGCATCCACGATCTGCGTGGTCAGCGTCACCTGTTGCGCCGTGGAGGTTTCATTCACCACGTTGGTTTGCACGTCGACGACCGCCGAAGCCGCAGTGGCGGTGCCTTGCGCCGCGGGAACCTCAGAGACGGTGCCGACGTAGGTGCCCCAGGTCTTCTGGTTCGAATAGACGTTCGGCGGAATATGGATGGGGTTGGTGACGTACAGCTTCACGTTGCGGAACAGGCCCGCCATCGCCTGGCCGAAACGGAACGCGCCGGAGAAGTTGGGTTGCTCATACCAAGGCGCGCCGCGCGACACATCGATGGCGATGACATTGTCCGTCTTGCCATCGGCCGTGACGTACGGCGTCAGGTCGACGATCACCGGCACGAAACCCACGACGTGCGTCGCCTGCGCATCGGCCGCCACCGCGCTGATACCCGGCAGCAGCGTGCCGTTGATAAAGACCTGCACGCCGGTATGCGAGCCTTCCAGCTTCAGCAGGAATTTCTTCCCGGCGTAGCTCGCGTCCACCTTGAAATGCAGGCGATACCAGTTGAAGTTGCCGGTCAGCGAGCCCTGCCCGCCACCGGACGTCTGGTTGATGAAGGTGCGCGGGATATTGGCGTCATAGGGCAGCCCAACCTGCATCCAGTTGCCGGTGGTGTCGGCGCTTTCGTTGAATGCCGGCGTTGCATAGGCCGTGGAATTGTTCGAGTTTTCGAACCACCAGTTGCTTTGCGGCGCATCCGATGTCGAGCTGGCATCCCCGATGTACTGGGGAATGCCAGCCGCAAGGTTGATCGTCTGCCGCTGCGAACTGGGCAGTGTCGGCTCCACTTGCTGGGCTGCCGCGTAACCGGCGCCCAGCGAAGCCAGCAGCACCAGCAACATGCCGACCAGCGTCCGCGCTTTGCGCGTCCAAGCCGCGCATTCCCAACTACCGTAACGATGCAGTTCCACTGTCGCCCCCTGTAGACAACTAGCGTTTGAAATGAAAGCCGCCGTAACCGGTCCATGCCGGCGTACGGCAACACGCCGCCCTCCCTCCATATGGAAGGGCTACGGTGAACACCATTGCTGCGCGAAACGTTTCCAAGGGAGAGCGCACACGTCTCCCCTTTATGCAAAAAACACGCGATAAAACGCATGTTTTTCCGATCATTGGTAACGATCTTGGTGACGGCGAAACTTGTCCCAAGAGCTTGTCCCGAGCGACCCCGGGCAAGGTGGCGGAATCATCCGCGCTGTTCAGGAACATCGCAATGCACAAAGAGCGTTTTTAGCAGGCCCGTTCGTCCAGATGTTCGCGTATTGCGATGTACTGCTCACTTAGACGTCTAAATTTTGCGCGACGCCTTGAAATATAGGAGACACAAAACCAAATGCGCGTAACCACCACACTCGCTGCAATAGCAATACATCGTCGCCCCGGCGAAGGCCGGGGCCCAGCGACTTGCAGTCCGCCAAAAGCCACTAGGCCCCGGCCTTCGCCGGGGTGACGAATCAGTAGCGTTGAATTTGCAGGCAAATGTAGCTTTTCGATTAAGCCCGCAACTTGTAGCCAGTGCGGAAAATCCAGGCAATCGCCACGGCACACAGCAGCAGAAACGCGGTCGTCATTCCTGCGCTCAACCCGACGTTGACATCCGACTGCCCGTAGAAGCTCCAGCGAAACCCACTGATGAGGTACACCACCGGGTTGAACAGCGCGACCTTCTGCCAGAACGGCGGCAGCATGCCGATCGAATAAAAGGCGCCGCCCAGAAACGTCAAGGGCGTGACGATCATCAGCGGAATCACCTGTAGCTTCTGGAAATCGTCGGCCCATAGCCCGATGATGAACCCGAACGAGCAGAAGGTAACCGCCGTCAGCAGCAGAAACGTGATCATCCATACCGGATGCAAAATGCTGTAAGGCACGAAGAAGCGCGCGGTAACCAGGATAAGCAAACCGAGCATCACCGATTTGGTCGCCGCAGCCCCCACATAGCCCAGTACCGCCTCCAGCGGTGACACCGGCGCGGAAAGCAACTCGTAGATGGTGCCGGACCATTTGGGCAGGTAAATGCCGAACGAGGCATTGGAGATGCTCTCATTGAGCAGGGACAGCATGATCAGCCCCGGAATGATGAAGGCGCCATAGCTGGTGCCGCCGATATGCCCCATGCGCGAGCCGATCGCCGTGCCGAACACGATGAAGTACAGCGACGTCGACAGCACCGGCGAGACGATGCTTTGCGTCAGCGTGCGGAACGTGCGAGCCATCTCGAAGCGGTAGATGGCGCGGATCGCTGGAATGTTCATGACTCCCTCCGGACCAGGCTGACGAAAATATCTTCGAGCGAACTTTCCACGGTGTGCAGGTCCTTGAAGTCGATGCCGCGCTCGCCCAGCTTGCGCAACAGCACGGCAATGCCGGTGTCGTCGCTCTTGGCATCGAAGGTGTAGGTAAGTGTCGTGCCGTCGGCGGAAAGCTCCAGCGCGTATTCGCCCAAGCCCTCCGGCACGGCCTGCATGGGCGCTTGCAGGCTGATCACCAGTTGCTTCTTGCCAAGCTTGCGCATCAGCGCCCGCTTCTCTTCGACCAGGATCAATTCGCCGCCGGTGATGACGCCAACGCGGTCGGCCATTTCTTCGGCCTCGTCGATATAGTGCGTGGTGAGGATCACCGTGACGCCGGTTTCTCGCAGTCCGCGCACCATGCGCCACATGTCGTGCCGAAGCTCCACGTCCACGCCCGCTGTGGGTTCGTCCAGAAACAAAATCTCTGGTTCGTGCGCCAGCGCCTTGGCGATCAGCACGCGGCGTTTCATGCCGCCGGACAAGGTCATGATCTTCGAGTCTTTCTTCTCCCATAGCGACAGATCGCGCAGCACCTTTTCGATGTGCTTGTCGTTGCGGGCACGCCCGAACAGGCCGCGGCTGAACCGCACCGACGCCCATACCGTCTCGAACGCATCGGTCGACAGCTCCTGCGGCACCAGGCCGATCTTTGCGCGCGTGATCCGGTAGGCCCGCAACACATCGTGGCCGGCCGCCATGATGGTGCCGCTGCTTGGCGTGACGATGCCGCAGATGATGCTGATCAACGTGGTCTTGCCTGCGCCATTGGGCCCTAGCAGGGCAAAGATTTCGCCGTGCCGGATATCGAGGTCGACCGACTTCAGCGCCTGGAAGCCGCCTTTGTAAGTCTTGCTGACGCCGCGAACGGAAACGGCGTGCGGTGTCGGAGGGGCCTGCTCGTTCATGGCATCCACGGGTCCTTGATGGTCGGCGGGGCGAACTTATCACTTGCGCCACTGCCATGTCAGCGCGGCCGCCATTGACATGCGTCGTGAAAGACACGTGTAGCATGGGCGGTCTACCGGAGCCTTCGATGCGACTGACCTACCAGACCGACTACGCCTTGCGTCTATTGATGTACCTGGCCGTGCAAGGCGATCGCCGTTCGTCCATCCATGAAATCGCCACGCAATATGGCATTTCCGAAAATCACTTGATGAAGGTGACGCAGCGATTGGCGGCGCTCGGGTATGTGGATGCGTTGCGCGGGCGCAGCGGCGGATTGAAGCTGGCCGGCAGGGCGCAGGATGTCCGCATCGGCGACGTGGTTCGCGCGATGGAGCCGGATCTTGAGATCGTGGAGTGTTTTGGTGCGGAAAATACCTGTGCCATCACACCGGCTTGCGCGCTTCGCCATGTATTGGACGAAGCACGTGAGCGTTTTCTTGAGGTGCTGGACAGCTATACGTTGAAGCAGTTGGTGGCGCGGCCCGGAAAATTGCGGATTGCGCTCAATATTGTGGCGTGAGCTAACGTAGATCGGTTTTCTGCTCCCTCCCCTGCGACAGCAGGGGAGGGAGATGAATACGTCAGGCAAGCGCCGCGCCAAAAAATTCGGCGTGAATGCGCGACTCCGGCACCCCCACCCGCTTCAGCGAATCGATCTGCGCCGTCATGAATCCACGCGGGCCGCAGATGTAATAGTCCGCATCGGCCAGATGATCCTGCACGGCAATCTGCGCGGCATCGATGCGACCCTGCTTGTCGTAGTGACGCCCGGCCACGTCGGTGACGCCGACTTCTTCGTAGTAGATCTCTACATCCAGCTTCTCATGGCGTAGGGCCATGCTGCGTAGCCAATCGTTCATGGCATGCACGTCGCGGTTGCGCGCCGCGTGGACGAAGTGGATCGAGCGCTCCGGTTGTTCCTTCGCGACATGGCCGAGAATGCCGAGCATGGGCGTGATGCCTACGCCGCCGCTCAGCAACACCAGTGGCGTGTCCTTCTCCTGGTCGACCACGAAATGCCCTCGCGGAAACGACAACTCGATGACGTCGCCTTCGCTCACATCAAGATGGAGCGCGGTGGAAACGATACCGGCCGGTGCGTCGTTGCCGGCATCCTGGCGCTTGACGGTGAGGCGAAGGTGGTCGCGATGCGGCGCATCGGACAGGCTGTATTGGCGGATATGCGTCATGCCGGCATCGTCCACCGTGCGCACGGAGACAAATTGTCCGGGCTGGAATGGCGGCAGCGCGCCATCGTCGGTGGGCTTGAGATAGAACGATGCGATCTCGCTGCTCTCACGCACCACCCCGGTCACCTTGAACGGACGCCAGCCGGACCAGCCGCCCTCGGCCGTCGCGGCCTGCACATACAAGGCTTGCTCGGCTTCGATCAACGTATCGGCCAGCTGCCCGTATGCGGCGGCCCATGCTTTCAACACCTCGGGCGTTGCAGCTTCGCCCATCACATCGCCAATGGCGGCGAGCAGGTGGCGGCCGACGATCGGATAGTGTTCGGCGCGAATGCCGATGCTGACGTGCTTGGCCGTGACCACCTTGAGCACCGGCGCCAGCACCGCGGTATGGTCGATGTTTTCCGCATAACCCAGCACGGCCAGCGCCAACGCCTGCTGCTGTTCGCCGGTGGCCTGGTGGCTCATATTGAACAGGTGCTTGAGTTCCGGATTGGCCTGGAACATGCGTGCGTAGAAGTTCTTCGTCAGCGCCAGTCCGTGGGTTCTCAGCGCCGGAGCGCAGCTCTTGACGATGTCGCGTTGGGTTTGGGTCAGCATGGGAATGCCTTGTTGTTTTAAAGATGCATTAATAATACATCTTATATGTCGCGCCCTTTTGTGATGCGACGCTCTGCCACGCAGGCATGGGTGCGCGGAACGCGAACCCCGACATCCAGCGGCGCGGTTACCAACCGCCACCCAATGCAAGGAAGGTATCGATCTGATCGCGATTGAGCGTGGATTGGCCCATCGCAACTGCCTGCTCGGCCGTCCAGCGATCCCGCTCCGCCGCCAGCAGCGACAAGCTGTCGATCCTGCCGCCCTGCTTCAATTCCTCCGCCTGCGCGGCGCGTTGCACGGCGGCGTCGCGGGCAAGCTTCAGTTGGTCCTGCTTGTCCAGGTCGGCCGCGTAGGTATTGAGCGAGGTTTCGACGTCGCGCAGCGCGTTCAACACGGCGCCGTCAAACGCCGCCAGCATGGCGTGGCTTTGCGCATTGGCTTCGTCGATGCGCGCATGCACCGCGCCGCGGTTCAAGTTCCAGCTCACCTGCGGCCCGATGGCAAAACGGTTGGTGTAGCCGGTCAAGGCATCGGCGGCCTTGCCGGTCGATCCCGCCGAGACGCCAAACTTGATATCCGGATACAACGCCGCCGTGGCGATGCCGATGCGGGCGGTGGCTGCCGCCAGGTGCCGTTCGGCCATGCGCACGTCGGGACGCCGCTTGAGCAGGTCGTGGCCGTCGCCAACGGGTAGCGGATGATCCAGATGCAACGGTGTGTTGCACGCGAGCAAGCGGCGATCGAAATCGGCGGGCGGCTGTCCGGCCAGCGTCGCCAAACGGAACAAGGCGTTGCGTTGTGCTGCTGCAAGCAATGGCAACGAGGCACGGATGATCGCCAACGCATTCTGCTGACGCGTGCTGTCCAGGGGCGATGCGCGCCCGTGCGACACCAGCTCCTGGATCATGCGCACATCGTCCTGCTCGATGCCGATGCGCTTTTGCGCCAGCACCATCTCATGCCCGGCATTGCACGCTTCGGCATATGCGCGCACGGTTTCGGCGACGACGTTGACGCGTACCAGGTCGCGCGCCGCGACCGCGGCTTCGTCATCGGCGCGGGCGGCTTCTACGCCGCGGCGAATCGCGCCGAACAAATCCAGGTCGTAGCTGACCGACACGCCGGCGTTGTAATTCTGGTAGGGCGCAACGCCCACGCGCTTCAATACCGATTCTTCCGACGGATGATTCCACGCCGTCGCCGCGTCCACGCTGCCGGCGAAGCGCTGCGAATCGGCGTCGATCAGCAAGGCATCGCTGTGTTCGAGGTTGGCTTCGGCGAAACGCAATTGTGTATTCGCCGCCAGCGTTTGCGCGATGAGGCGATCCAGCACGGGATCGTCGTAGAGCTTCCACCAGTTCGCCGGTAGCGCTGCCGCACTCGTGGCAGCGGATGCGGAGGCAAAAGCTCCCTGCGCTGCAGGTGCGTTCACCATGGCCTTCGCCGGCACGCGGTAGTCAGGCCCGACTTCGGCACAGCCGACAAACGCGATGCACGCACACGCGGCAAGCACCGTACGCAAAATCACCACGGCATCAACCCCTTCGGCTTATCCGCCGAATGCACCACCACGGTGGCGGTCTGGCCAGGCACCAGGCGAATGCCCTTGGGCACGTTATCGATCGCGATGCGCACCGGAATGCGCTGCGCCAGGCGTACCCAGGTAAAGGCGGGATTGACATCGGCGGGCCTGGCGCCGTCGCCGGTGCGTTCGCGATCGCCGATGGCCGATTCGATGCTTTCCACGTGACCGCGGATCTCGCCCGGCACACCCATCAAGTGCACGCTGACGCGGTCGCCGATATGCACGCGCTGCAGCTTGGTCTCTTCGAAATAGCCTTCGATGCGCGTGGATGCGGTATCCACCAGCGCAAGCGCCGGCTTGCCGACGGTGAGATAAATGCCAGGCTGCAAGGTGACGTTGGCGACTTCGCCGCTCACGGGCGCCTTCACCTGCGTTCGATCCAGGTTGAGCTGCGCCAGGTCGCGCGCCGCAACCGCCTGCGCCACCGCCATGCGCAGTTCTTCCACCTTGGCCTGGCCCTGTTCGATCACCTCGCTTGCCACCACGTTGGACATCGAGCGGTTGCGGCGATCCTCGCGCTCGGCTTCGGCCACCGCGGCACGCTGGCTGCCGAGGTTGGCTTGCGCGGTTTGCAACGCGATCAGGTAGCGGGACGGATCGACCACCAGCAGTACCTGCCCTTGCCGCACTTGCTGATTGTCGTGCACGCGTACCTCGGTGATCAGGCCGGCGACGTCGGCGGCGACCGGCACGATATCGGCCAGCACTTTGCCGTCGCGCGTGACCGGCTCGACCTGATAGCGAATCCACAACGCACGCACCGCATACAACAGCACGGCGATGGCCAGCAGCGTGAACAACGCACGCACGATCTTCATGATCCAAGGCTTGATCAAGGTGTTACCCATAATGAATAAAGCGATCGGCGCCGACGGTCAGCGCCCACCACAACAAGGCGAACAAGGCCAGTTCCCACAGGCCCGCATGCCCGAACATGCCGGACCAGGAAACGCGCTGCCACAGTCCACGCAACACATGCGCAAGCACGCCGGCCACCACCGCCCACACCAGCGCGGAAGGCAGGAACACGCCGAACACGTGCAGTTCTTCAAGCATCGCCAGCCATCCTTGGAACAGGTGCGTGGGGAAACAGGTTGCAGCGCATGCCGACCAGGGCAAGCAAGGCAGGATGCGAGGGATCCGGCTGCTCCGCGCTGCACATGGCAAGAATGGCCTTGTCGACGCTGGCCAGCAGCGACGGCGATGGCGGCAGCAGTTCGCCTTTGCGTCCGCGCGCCCGGAACAAGATGGCGATACCCGCCAGCACCTCGCGCAGCGTGGCCTGGATGGAGGTGGGTACGGTCGATAGCGTTCGCCGGATCGCAATCACATTGCGGCCGATGCGCAGATCGGCCAAGCCGTCCGCCGCATGCAAGGCATCGCTGCCTTCGGCCACCGCCATGCGCGCGGCCACCTGGCCCAGTCGATCGACCGCCATGCTGGTCCAATGCACCGGGCGGAACGGCCGCGCCGTTTCGGCCATCTGCCCGATCTCGATCCAGTTGCCGCGCATCATGCGTTTGGCCGTCCACGTCACATTGACCGAACGGAACATCTTGGCCACCACGATGGTGGCGATGATGCCGCCGACCTGTGCCAGGCCGACGTTGATGAAGGTGGCGAAATCGGCGATGAAACGATCGAGGAAACCCAGCGCCACGATCAGGCAGGAGAACATTGGCAGCGCGCGCGCCGACAGCGATGGCGTGGCCTGGATGTAACCGATCGCCAACAAGGCTGGCGCCAAGGTCACGATCAGCATGGCGCAACCGTCGACACGCGGAAGCACCGCAAACAGGTAGAACGCCGCCAGCGGAAACGTCACCAGCGTGGCGCCCAGATAGCGGCCGAGCACCGGCGCCGGATCATCCTGCGCGGCGAACGAACAGGTGATCAGCGCGGCAAACGCGGCAGTGGCCGAACCGGCCGGCCATGCGAGCAGAATCCACACCGCGCAATACAGCATGATCGCCGTGGCTGTCGCCAGGCCGGCCAGCGCCGCTACACCATGATCGCGCGCCAAGGGAAACGCTTTGTCGCGCTCCCTGCCCTTCTTCGATTTGGGCTGGGTCATCGGTTGATGGGCAAGCTGCTGCACCAGGCTGTTCGCTTCCACTTGCGCTTCGATGAATTCCGCCATGCGCACGCACAAGCTGGAGCGCAACAGATCGCGCCAGAACAGCGGCTGTTCTTTGCGCTCGGCCAGCTGGCGGCAGCGCATGGCCAGTTCGTATCCGTCGGCGGATTGCTGTTCGGCAGGCCTGGCAAGCCACGCGCGCGTTTCTTCGACCAGGCGGGCGAGCGCGGGATCAAGCGGCGCCAGCGCGCTGAGCATGTCCAGGCGGTTCGCCGCGGCCGATGCCAACGGCAAGATCGTCGCCAGCTGTTTTTGCACGCCCAGCACCATGCGGCGCCCTGCCCTGGCCGGCCATGGGTCGGAAGGCAAGTGGATGGCCAGCATGCCGAGCTCGGCGACGTCCGCCGCCAGCATGCGCCGGTGTTCGTATTCGAGCCTGGTATGGCGTTGCCCCAGCGCTTCGCGCGTCCAGCGCGATGCATGCGCAAGAAACGAGCTGGCGCGGCCATGGATCACCGGCCGCACGCTCCACGGCTGGAGCAGGCCATGCGCGAAACTGACGCAAGTGATGGCCACCGTCATCTCTTCCACGCGGGAAATGGTGGTGGTGAAGACATCGGCCGGATCGTCCAGATAGGGAAAGCTGATCACCGCCGAGCTGAAGGCCGCCATCTGGAACAGAAAGGCGCGCGGCGTGCGGTCCAGCACGGCGAGGTAGATGCACAGGCCGGTCCATGCCGCCATGCACAGCACCAGCAGTTCCGGCGCATGCTGCAGGTTGGGCACCACCAGGATGGATACCGCGGCGCCCGTGAGAATGCCGCCGAGGCGATACAGCATCTTCGGCCGGAAGGCGCCGGCCATCGGCTGCGCCGTCACGTACACCGTCAACAAGGCCCACCACGGGCGCGGCAGGCTGAACTCGAAGGCGATGAAAAGCGTGATCGCGGCCGCAATGAAGCTGCTCAGGGAAAAGAGCAGTTTCTGCGGGTCGAGCAGTAGCAGGGACCACGGCAAGGATGCCGTTCGCGCGGTAGCGGGCATGGGAAGAAAGCGAGCGTGCGGGGCTGGAACGTTGCGGCAGCGACAGATGCGCTTACCGATCAGCCGCTTATCTTGCCTCATAAATCCGTTAAAGCTGAGATCAAAATATTGCTGGTTGCCAGCAATAAAAATGCGGTTAGCCGAATGGGCACCGGGTATCCGTTTCGCTCACACCTTCCGGGCCGTCCATTCGGACGTTCTCCGCGCTTCGCGCTACGTCCGGCTTTCGCCGGGATGACGAAATCCCGCGCCGCCAGATTCTGCGGCAACACCCCGCTGAGACCCGGCGCCACCAAGTGCTCGCAAGGGAGTTGGATCGTCGCAAGAACATCCTTCTCTCCGGCTTGGTGGCATTCAGCCCATCCAGAAAAACATTAGAATTGATCGCTCTTTCAGCAACAAAAAATTGCTAGATGGACGTCAACGCTGCGCGCACCTTCCTGGAAATCGTCAAGACCGGCAGCTTCGTCAGCGCGGCCGCCAACCTCAATCTCACCCAGACTGCGGTCAGCGCGCGCATCCGGGTGTTGGAAGAGCAACTGGACCAGCCCCTGTTCGTGCGCAATAAATCAGGGGCCAGACTCACCACCGCCGGCGAGCAATTCCTGCGTTTCGCCGCCAGCATGGTGCAGATGTGGGAGCGTGCGCGCAAAGCCGTCGCACTGCCGCCGGGGCGCGAGATGGTAGTAACCGTCGGCGCCGAGCTCAGCCTGTGGGATCCGTTGCTGCGCGATTGGTTGCTGTGGGTGCGCCAGGCCTGCCCCGAATTCGCGGTAAGCGCGCAGATCGATGACGCCGATCGATTGGTGGATCGCGTGCAGGCGGGCTTGCTGGACGTGGCGATCGTCTACGCCGCGCCGCAACGCCCAGGGGTGATTGCCGAGCTGCTGTTCGAAGAAAAACTGGTGATGGTCAGCACCACGGCCGAGCACGGCCGCGCTCTGCAAGCGGAAGACCACGTGCGCATCGACTGGGGCGATGCATTCGCCGCCAGTTTCCAGGCGGCATTTCCGGACCAGCCCAATCCGGTGGTGTCGATCAGCTACGGTCCCTTGGCGCTCGATTACATCCTCGCGATGGGTGGCAGCGGTTATTTCCGCAAAGGCTTCGTGCGCCGTTACTTGCAAGACCGGCGCCTTGCACTGGTGCCGGACAGCCCCGAGTTTTCCTATTCGGCGTACGCGGTGCATTCGGCGAAGGCGGATAAAGGCGTGATGGAACGCATCCGCGCGGGTTTGCGTGAAGCGGCCGCACGCGCCGCTGCATAAGCGTCCCGGCCTACAGGCGAGAGCCTCCGCTTTCGCGGGAATGACGGTCGATGGAAATTACAGTTACTGCTGCGTCGTGCGCGCAGAAACGGAATGCGTACCGTGCCTGGCAAGCTTCGCGAGCTGCGCAACATTCCCCGGCCTTCCAAGCCAATGGCCTTGCATTTCATGGCAGCCCAACGCCGCCAGCTGCGCCGCCTGCTGCATGGTTTCCACGCCTTCGGCCACCACGCGCTTGCCCAGGCTGATCGCCAACGCGATGATCGCGTGGATCACTGAAGCATCTTCCGGATCTTCCGTCATATGCATCACGAAGCTGCGGTCGATCTTCAGCGTATCGATGGCAAAGCGGCGCAAATAGGCCAGGCTGGAAAAGCCGGTGCCGAAGTCGTCGATGGACAGCTTCACGCCGAGCGCGCTGAGCCCGGCGATACGCTGCTGGATCGATTCGCTCGGCTCCATCAGCATGCTCTCGGTCAATTCCAGTTCGAGCAAATGCGGCGGCAATCCGGTCTCGCGCAGCGATTCCATGATGAAGCTGAGGAAGTTGTCGCGCGAGAACTGCACTTGCGAGATGTTGACGCTCACGCTGACACCCTGCAACGAACCGTGTTGCCAGGCCTTGCACGCGCGGCAGGCTTCTTTCAACACCCAGTTGCCCATGGAGAGAATCAAGCCGCTGGCTTCGGCGATGGGAATGAATTCATCCGGCAGGCAGATCTCGCCATCCGGGCGGCGCCAACGCATCAACGCTTCGGCCGAGATGATCTTGCGCGAACCGGTGTCGATGCGCGGCTGGAATTCCAGGAACAGCTCCGCGCGCATGATGGCGAAGCGCAGCGCGTTTTCCAGGTCGAATTCCTTCTGCGCGTTGGCTTCCATCGCCGCGGTATAGAAGTGGTAGTCATTGCGGCCGTGACGCTTGGCCGCGTACATGGCGATGTCGGCATGGCGGATCAGCGCATCGGCATCGTCGCCATCATCCGGAAACATGCTCACGCCAATGCTTGCCGACAGTTGCAACTCCCGGCGCCCAACCCGGATCGGCTTGCTCAGAATCTCCAGCGCCTTGGTGGCGGCGACAGCCGCCTCCGGCTTGCCGGACAACTCCGGCAGCAGCACGACGAATTCGTCGCCGCCAAGGCGGGCGACGGTATCCACGCTTTTCACCACCGACAGCAAGCGATCCGCCACTTGCTGCAACAACTCGTCACCCGGTCCATGACCCAGTGTGTCGTTGATCTGCTTGAAGCGATCCAGATCGATGAACAGCACCGCCAGATGGTGCGCCGTCTGCTTGGCCCTGGCCAAGGCGATATCCAGCCGTTCGAGCAGCAACGACCGATTGGGCAGCCCGGTCAGCGCATCGAAGTGCGCAAGATGCGCCATGCGTTCGGACAGCTCCAGCACGGCGCTGACGTCGCGCAGGACCAGCACGGCGCCCCTCACTGCACCCGCATCCGAGCGGATCGGCGTGGCCGAACATTCGATGGCATGGCGTGTTTCATCTTTCAATTCAAGCGCGCACAGGAACGGCCCTTCCGGCATGCCGGTCTGCAGCGCCGTGGAGGCCGGATGCGCCTGCATCAACCGCTCGCCTTCGCGCCACAGCGGCAGGCGGCGTTCCAGGATCGCCTCGTCGGGCGCAATGGATCGGTCGAGCAACGCCCTGCCGGCGGGATTGGCGAATTCGAGCTTGCCCTCGCGATCCAGCGTAAAGACCGCATCGCCGATCACTTGCAAGGTCACGTCCGTCATCAGGCGTTCCTGGCGCAGGGCATCTTCAGCCATCACACGCGCGGTCACGTCGCGCAGGGTCAGCACTACGCGATCGGGTTCCTCATTGATGAGGCCGCCGGTTACTTCCACGTCGCGAAAAGACCCATCGGCGTGCCGCATGCGCAACAATGCCGTGGCGGGCGGCACGCCTTGCAGCAACTGCATCCAAAGCTCGCGCGCAACAGCCTGGCTGCCTTCCTCGATCAGGCTCTCCAATGAGCTTTCCACCATCTTGCCGGCCGGATAGCCAAGCATGTCCTGGATCGCCGGCGATACATATTTGCAGTAGCCATCCGCGCCGAGCAGCAACACGATGTCGTGCGAGTGCTCCGCCAACATGCGATAGCGCGCCTCGCTGCCGCGCAACGTGCGGCCAAGCCGGCGGCGCTGCTCCAAGGATGCGGTCAGCGGCAAAACCACCGCCATGCAAGACAGCACGCACAACTGCAGCAGCATCGCGCTCCACGCGGGGAACGGTGCCTGGCGGTGGATCGGTCCGTATCCCGCCGAGGTCGCGATGGCACCCACCGCAGCCACGGCGATAATTCCCCCGATCACCCAGCGACGGTTTCCCGTCAACGCCAGCAGCACCAGTGGCGGAAAAACAATGAACAAGATCGGCAGCGTGGGCTGGCAGAACGCCAGCGCGGAAGCGCCGATCAACCCCAGCAGAGCCTGCGCACAACGACGCGTGCGGCGGCGGGACAACGCCGGCTCGCGGTGCCAACGCAGCACTTCCATGGTGAGCGGAACGGCAAGCGCGGTTCCCAGCGCATGGGAGACGAAGCGCAGGCTGCCGATTTCCCCATAACGGGAATGCCCGGTGAGGATCAACCACGGCATGATCGCGAGCGTGGACGCCAAGGGCGCCACCAGCAGCGCCCAGATAATGAAGCGCTTGGTGCCGTAAGGCGTTTCCAGATACGTCGCGCGATCTTTTCTCGACAGCGCCGAGAGCGCAATGCTCATTTCCAGTGCATTGCCCAACGCTCCGACGAAACCCTCGCCAAACGACAGCCCCATCACCATGTTGGTGCAGCAGATGGTGCAACAGGCGCCCGTAACCAGTGCAACCGCACCGCGACGCCCGCGATGCATCAGCACCGCCAGGCAGATGCCGTTGGACAGCCACAAGGCGGGCAACGACCTGCCGCCTTCGATCCGGTACAGCCACACCGACATCAGCGTCGCCGCAACGATGGTTGCCAGCGGCGGTAGCAAGCTCCGGATCTGGCGCTTGATGGTGTTCATGACTTGAACCGGAATCCCCTGCTCATACATCTCTCGCCAGCCATCGGTTTCCAAAGAAACCAACGGCGAACCAAAAAAAAGCCCCGACGCGACGGGGCCTCCATTCCTTCATCTCCCAACGCCTAAAAGCAGTCGGATGGCTTGCAATCCTGAGCACGCCGGTGACTTCGCCGCGGCGCATTTGTGGGGAGTGCTGCAATCCGCGTGCCAAGCGCTAAAGGGCCATCTGGGCGCCTGGCTTTTTACCGACGCAGGTAAAGGTGCCGCGCTTGGTACATGTGTGCCCAGCGGTTGCTGCAGTCGACCGCAGGCTGGCATGGGTCCTCGCCGGTGGCCAGTGGCATGAGGACCGGAAGCGGGCTAGCGCGCGTCGACGTCGCGCCGGGGAAGGCACCCTTGCTGCTACGCAGCTACGACAACCTGCAAGGACAAGGCGCCCCAACCTTCCACCCTTGCGCTCGGCAGCCTTTACCTACGACACAACGCGCCCGCCGTGATCGGCTGGTGGGACGCAAAACGCAAACGCCGGGCGGCGGCGGTAGCCGGGATGAAATGCCAGCGTTGGGAAGCTCAGAAAAGCTGGGATTTCATCCCTCGGGCTGCACGGCTGACTCATTACAAAAAAAAGCCTGCGCGCAACAACAGGACGCGCAGGCTAAAAACGGCATACCCAAGCCGCCTCACATCGTGACGACGGCGATACTTATTCAGTGTTGCCTTAGGCGGCGACGTGCTGCTCGATCTGCCGGACCTTGGCGGTCACCGCATCATCGGTGTTGATCTCGATGCGGCGCGGCCTCATCGTCTCGGGGAGTTCACGCTTTAGGCTGATGTTCAACAGCCCGTCTGACAGATGGGCATCCGTGACCTGCACGTGCTCGGCCAGCTCGAAGCGGCGTACAAACGGGCGATAGGCGATGCCGCGGTGCAGGTACTCGCCTTCCACGTCGTTTTTGCGCTCACCCTTGATGACGAGCAGGTTCTCCTGCACGCAGATATCGATCTCGTTCCGCTTGAATCCGGCTACCGCTATCGCGATTTGGTAACGGTCCTCAGCGATTTTCATGGTGTCGAAAGGCGGCCAGTTGTCAGCCGGCTGCGCCTGAGCCGCTTCAAGCAGATCGAAGATGCGTTCAAATCCAATGCTCGAGCGATGGAGCGGTGAAAAATCCAGAACATTGCGCATAGCCATATCCTCCAGAGAGCAACATGGAAAAAGACTATTCGCCGCACCGCGAACGGTCGCGGCAAGCCGAGCCCGAAGCGCCCGGTGATGAGCATTCTATGCACCCGAAAGCATTTTTCAAGACCCTGTTTTCAGTATTTGTTTAGCCACTTATACGTCCCTAAATAACTGATTTATTTAAGGCAACACTGATTAAGCATGGCGGTCAAAGCCTGGTCGAGATTGATGAGGTGCTTGAGCATTTAGGCGGTGAGAATTGGCTGGGAGTGCCGGGCCAGGCGTGGCAATAGATCACAAAACATCCAGACGAAGGACGGGTGAAGGTTTATGGTGGCCGGCTCATCCCACGCGAAGCGGCCAACAAGGAGTCAAGTCCGCCCGCGCCGGAAACAGGCGTTGATGTCGATGCGGACGAACTGACGCGGCTGCGCCAAGAGGTGGGCGAGCTGCAAGAAGAAAACGCGGCGTTGCGCAAGGAACTGGCACGTTTGCGGGCAGTGGCGGGTTAGCGCGCCCTGAACTTCATCGCATCACTTTTGAAGACAACCAGCCGATGTTTTGCGTTGGCACCTATCTTTCTCCCATTGCTGTCCGGGGAAAACGAGCTGATGAGGAACTATCAAGTTTCGTCGGCTCGAAACGGCGAGGGCAAGGCTCAAAAATCGCCGTAGCCCTTAGGGCCGTCATTCCCGCGAAAGCGGGAATCCATGTTGCTCTGGTGGATCTCTGAAAATGGATTCCCGCTTTCGCGGGAATGACGGCCGTATGGGTTGCCGCAGACGTACATGGGACCACGCAAATTCCTTGCGGACAGCAGTGGGCTTTCGCCGGAATCACAGAGCGAGCCAATCACAGCAATTGAAGCGCTCTACGGTTTCCCTGCCGAAACCGGCTGGGCAATCGTCCGTCCAACAAACGCATTCCATCCCTTTGCAGCCAGCGCCGCCCATGCGGTCGCGCCCAAATGCGGATCGTGGTAATAGAAAAAATCATCGTACGTAGACAACGGCCCAATCGCGAACGACGTAACGATGCGTGCCTGCGGCGTCGCGTACAGCATGCCGCCGGCGCTACGCTGCGCACTGATCGCCCCCCAAAGGCTGTCAGGTACCGGTTTGCCGCTGGCTTGCAACGCAGCCGCTACCTGGCTGGTGCCTTCGGTCCACATGCCATCGGGCTGGCGCTTGAAACCATAACCGTCGCCGAAGCGATGATTGGCGTCGACAAAAGCCCATACCGACCTCCACGCCGCAGGATGCGGCTGGAACGCAAGCAGCGGCCAGATTTCCTCATCCAGCCCGGACTTGGTGCGCTCGATGGTCTTGCCATCCGCACCGGTGCCAACGAAGAAACGGTGTTGCTTGCCATCCCACATCGCGCCGACAAAAGCACCCGCGATCTGCGCCTGCCGTGCGACCGCCGGATCGGCACGCTCCCGGTTGGCCCACGTGGCGGCGGCATAGATGTCGATGTTGTGTTCCGTCGACTTCCAGTGCTGGACGATCTGTTTATGGTCGTAGCCAAACACGCCGCCTTCGTAGCCAGCGGGCGCCGTGGCGTTGGCAGTGTGCGCGGCGATCCACTTCAACTGCGCCACCGCGCCATCCAGGTACCGCGAGTCGTGCGTGTTGTCATAGACGGTCAGCATCAGCAACGCCGCCCAGGCCACATTTCCGGAGGCAGTGCCGGTCTGGTAGGGATCCTGGCTCCAATAGTTGCCCTGCTTTTGCCAATAGCCAGGCAACATCACCTTGTTGCCTTGCACCGCGCCGCTTCGATATGCATTGCGCAAGCGTCCGTCCTTATACGTAGCGTCACTGGCCGGCGCCAATAAAAAAGCGTCGGCAATGCGGCGCGCCTGCCCGGGCGCACCACAAACGCCAAGCGCAATGCCGGCCAACGCGTTGTCGTAGACAAACCCCACGTTCTGCAAGGCGCGCGCGGCAGCATCGTCGCCATCCATGCCGGGATAGCTGGGCAAGATCATCGGGCCATCGCCGGGAATCGCGGCTGCCGCCTGTTTCAAGGCGCTGCAGGTTTCGTTGGCCAGTTGCTGGCGCGGCGTGTCGCTGGCGACGGCCAGCCTTGTGCACGTCATGCTGAATGCCATGCCGATACCGGCAAGCACGAGCCATCGCTTCGACATAGGTCTCTTATGCCTCTTATGGTTGCCACTCATCCGATGTATGCAAAGACGGCGGGGGTCGTAAGCATGCCTGCCTTTTACCGCACTTTGCCGAACCCGCGAAACTGCCGTAACGCGGCTCGAAAATAACCAGCATCGGCAACAGAAGCAGCAACACCCTCGCCCATCAGCGCCGGCAGCGCCGTCCACGGCAACGTCGGGTGCTGGTGATGCAGCCGATGAAGATGATGATTCATCAATAGCGGCCTCCAGACAGCCGATACGCGAAAGTTACGGGCGCGCTCCGGTTCGTCAAGCGTGACATCGTAATGCGGCAGGTTATCCGCCACGGAAAGCCACGCGCCGCGTAGAAACATCGTGGCGGCAAGCACTGGCCACCATGCGCCGTAGAGGTAAAACGCCCCGGCGTGGAGTGCTACCGACAACAGCCAGTCACGCCGCATGCACCTGCGCCGATCTTGATTTCCGGCAAAACCAACAAACAGGCGCTGGACATCCTGGCCTGCCGGCTCGTCGCTGCGAAGCTTGCGCGCAACGAGTCTGCGCACGCGGCTGGCTGGCAGAAAGGTAACCAACGGCAGCGCAACTTCTGCCAGATACAGGCCACCTGACAAATGCGCGTAATAACCTATGCGTGCAAGCACGGGATGCATCACCCCATCATGCACGTCCGGCCGATCGTGCGGCTCGCGCGTAAAGCGGTGATGCATCAGGTGACCAAAGCGCACGGCGTCGTATGGCAACACGAAGGCAATGGCCAATATCCGCCCAAGCCATTCGTTGAGCCGCCGCTGCGGCAGCAACTGTCCGTGAATCGACTCATGGATCAGGCCCCAATGCGTCGGGGTCAATATCACCAGCGGCAGCGCGATCCATAGCATCGACACGCCCCACTGCCGCAACAAGAACGGCCATGCGATGAGCTGCACCAGCACGGCGGCCGTGACGAGTCCAAGAAGCGCCATATTCGCGCGATAGTCGATGGGAGCACGCCGAGGTACCCGCCGCTCTGGTGCTGCTTGGGTGCCATCCATCTCCGCCCCTGTCTGCAGGTACATCGTTGCCCCTAAGTCCAGTACGTCGGCGCATAAGCTAGCAGCGACTTCTGACAGCTTAAAGAGGTCACGTATGCACCTCGTCGCAACGCCGAACTTTTGCCGCAAATTCAACGCCACCGATTCGTCGCCCCGGCGAAGGCCGGGGCCTAGTGACTTTGACGAACTGCAAGTCGCTGGGTCCGGCCTTCGCTATAAATGGCGATTCGCTTCAAAATGAAATCAATGTAACGCCCGAATTCCTCTGGCGTCACCCGCAAAGCCGAACAAGCCGCCCTGGTCCAATGGTCCCGATTGACGCGGCTGCGCTCCATGGCCAACATTTCTGACGTCAATGAGAACGTGGATATTCGTTAATGAGGCCATAAAGACTGTTCTCGAAGAATCCATAGTTGAAGACGGCGATATCGTAATAATTTCAAAACGATAGGATGATGACGGAGTTTAGGACTAAAATACGTAAGCACCAGTCACTGAATGCATTATTGTCAGCGTCGGAAATAGATCAATACTAGGCCAAGCAGTGTCGACGATTTAAATGTTGACACAGGCCCGATAGGTCCGGGAAGAGAGTTCGCGCGTTTACACCATGTTTATCTAACGAGCCCAAGACTTCTCTTCGTTTTCCGCTGGCACACGCAATCTATGAATATGACTGCGTATCTCCGAATTTGTTTCTAGCGGAACAAATTGACTTACCTTTTTAGAATAACGATGAAGCGTAAACCATCCCTCTTTCGCAACAATCCTTTCATTGTTTAGTCTTGCTTGAAAAACGCGGATCTTAGCAGCGACAAATGGATCCTTCTGATACACATTTTTTTCATGAAATGTGTCAGCCTCGAGCGCATAGACAAATGTATCTCCGTCACACGAATCAGCGCAACCAAACCAAAGAGCAGCGAGTGGATTGCTAGTCCAGTCCAATAAGCGCGTCTTCAAACCGTAGTGTTGAGCAAGAACCACAATATCAAGCTCTGTATTTCCAGCATTTCGAAGAAGCGAAGCACCTTGTAACTGTAGTTGCTCAAGCGCGCGCTTTTTCTCTTCCGCGGTATCCCGACTTGGGTCTTTGCGCGCAATTCCTGGAAGAAGGCTACCTTTCATCGCTTGTCCGCGAAAAAGAACGAGTTCGCTTTTTTACTGCCAAGCTCTCGGTCGTCCGTACAAAATCCACGAGTGATTCAATCTTGTAATTTGCCATCCCGCACCCAATTGATCTAGTGGTTAGGTACACCGACTTGCCAGGCGATGTTTAATTGAATAATTTGATTATTTATAACGTCGACTTTGACCCGCGCAGTGCCCCATCAATGAAAGCCTGGCGTCATAAGCACAATGTACTGCAAAAGCTGCAAAAGCAGGTACACCGCCGCCCCCAAACCAAGGAAGGCGGCCACGTAAAATGCAACCACACGCCATTTCGGCATTACCGGAAAGAATTGAAATGGAACCCGTAGACCAATAGCTTGATCACTTCGCACATTCAATAGGTCCGGAGCTGCTTGCAGCGGGGCTAGCAAATGAAAGCTGAGTTGCTCCTTGGGTGCAAGGCTGGGAAAATTCATCGAATAGCGACCATCCTCCTCGACCCTTCCATCAAAATGCCTTATAGGCCATATGTTCAAGTAACGAGGCTTTACATTAAAAACGATTTCAACATTAGTTGCAGGCTGCGTGCCATCATTTCTCACGAGATATGCAATGGTATGGACTGTCTGCTTATCAGCTGTGATATTGCCGGCTACATCACGAACAGGCTCGTCTATTAAAAATGTAAAATTATGCGCTGACCCGAACCGAAGCCGAACACGGCCCTGACTGATATACGTCAACAGCCACAACAAAATCGGCACAGCAGCTGATACAATCTCTTTAGCATGAGATGCGAAAAACATACCCCCTCCATGACATTTTGCTGCAATCTTGCGACCAAGTAATAAGCAACCCAATGCGTGTCAGATCGCCTCTACTTTCACATCACCAGCTTCCGCCAACAAAGCCTCATAAACATCAAGGCGCCCTTTAGTACGGGCAGCCCACCAGGCTACGCCATAGGTGATCAAAAGCACCCAGAGCAATAAGCCACCAATCAAATGAACGTGGTCGAACAAACCCTTCCAATCACCGAACGCCCAGTCCTTGAGCTGCAAATACAACAACCCCAACAGGGGCAGGATGCCAATTTTTTCTATGCCTCCGCTCAGCAGTCCATGCCGGTAGATCAGTGATGTTTTCCGGTCGCGGAGATAGCGCAGATGCTTGGCGACCTCCGATGGGGGATATGTTCGCAGGCCATCTACGATGCACCGATAACGTACATAAAAACTGTCGAGTTCCGTCGCTATATCCATATATTGGCGCTTATACGTACGCCATGTGCGATAGCCGATTCGGACGAGAGAGATCAGTATGAAAGCCCATTGCAATAGCACCCCAGCCTGCATCATGCGCTGGCCTAATCGATTGGGCATTAGCAAACAGGTGAGAATGCTCAAGCCGCCTATGACGACCACGCCGATCATTGCGTAGCATTCAAACGGCGTCATCACTGCATCGTCTGTGTCTTGCGCGTATTCGGCAATGCGCTCTTCCAGCCACATAAAGCTAAACGGCTGCAATGCCTCTTCAGTCGGCTGCGCCAATCCGTCCATATGCGGGTCCCCTATCCCTGCCCCGCTCCTACAGTAGCCGAAAAACTTGGCTATTTCCTATTCAGCTGCAGTGGCCCGCCTTATGTGCCACCTCTGCGAAGGCTGGAATCCAGTACCCCCTGGCTAAAAGTCGCTGGATCCCAGCTTTCGCTCACTGCTGTCCGGGAAAAATTTGCGCGTTGCACGCAAAGCGTTGCAAGACCTGGT